>VBKY01000366.1 GCA_005879255.1 Deltaproteobacteria bacterium | reverse complement strand
CATCGAGAAAATCGGCAGCATGGAACTGTTCGTGAAGGACGAAGACTAGACGCCCTCACCCTAACCCCCTCCCAGAGCTGATCGTTACCCATAATCCTTATGGCTGGCGACTGGGAGGTTGGAGTTAGTGGGTTGCTGCTGCATAGAATGCTGATGCTGTTTGAAGATCAAGAAAGCAGCGGCGATGTCTTGGAGGCGTTGCAAGCCGCGAGCGAGGGTTGTCGAGCCGGGCTCGCCGTCGCCCTTGCGGCCAAGAAAACCTCCGAGCTCAGCGGTGAGGCGTGTGATTTCGCGCAAGTTGAGTGGCGTGGAGGGCAGCAGCTGATGGGGACGTTTAAAGGCCAACAGCGCCTGCCACTCGTGTTGTTCAAAAGCAATGCTACACGGCTCCAATGGACGAGTGCGCGAGAGTTTCTTGATGTGTTCGATTCTCCAGGCCACCACCAAGTCAATGGCCAGGCAATTTTCCCAAACTGTGCGATCGCCGAGCTGACGGTTCTCGATCCGACAGACACTTTTGAGCGTGCGATGATACTCCTCAATGCCCCAGCGCTTGTTGTACCAGTGGACTTTTTCAACGGCCTGATCGAGGCTAGCCACCTCGAGGGTGGTCAACAACATCCACTCAATGGCTTCTTTGGACGAAGGCGGATTGACTTCGGTGACATAGACGGCCCAAAGACTCAGCATGGCCAGCGAAGGATTGTGTTTGGGAGGGCGCAACTGCACTGGCGCAAAGCGAATCTCCAGCACACAATCGCGGGCCGCTCGGCCCGTGCGTCGAGGCAGATGAAGCACACGCTGACCCGCCACCGCTTGGCTTTGCATGTACGCCCACAGGTTAGCATCGCTGTCTTGGAGTCGGCGGTCCTGCTCGGCTCGGATCAAAAGCTTGGGATGCAACCGATCTTTTTGCGCCAACAAAAACAGCTCGTAAACATCGGCCTCGCGATCCCCCACACTGACTACCGTGGTGGCCGCTCCCAACTGGCGTTGCAGACGCGCCGCACCCGCAAAACTCTTGAGCCATTTATGGCTCTCCTTTTGTTCGATCGGTCGCTGGTAGCGGGTGACTCGCTGGCCGAACTGTTTGGGATCACGTGCCCAGACCTGGATATCGACCAAGCCTATCGCCGTTCCCTCGGTGGTATAGGCCATGGTGTCGTGCATGAGAATGCCTTGCGCGCCGTCGACATGCTTATTAATCGGCCCCAGCCCTTCCATGTCCGCGTGAGTGTCATAGTTAAAGCTGGTGGTGTCCTGCACCGCCAGCACCACGGGAGTTTTCTCGCGCGCAATTCTCTCCATGGTAGAGTGATAGTGCGAGGAAAGGATGGTATCGATCTTCACACCCTTATGCTCAAAGAACCGATACGCCGCTTTGGTCCTAGCACGGCTCTGACAAGCCTGCGGAATATTGGCACCGGGCTGCGCATAGAAATCACGCGCCACAGTAAAAAGCCGCTCGCGATGGCGTCGATCACGCAGCCGGACACGGCCAAACTCTTGTTCCGCCCAGTCCCGTGCTGGCTTGGATGGCTTGGCGCTCGCTGTGGGCAACAGACGCGCTGGACCCGGCTCTTCGCACAAACGCTTTTGCCAGTCCGAGACCAACGGGTAGAGATAAATATTCTTGATCGGCTTTTTCTCTCGGTGCTCGCGGTCTTGACGACCGCGACCGCAGCTCTTTCCCACGTAGATCCAGTTGGCCGCCCGGTAACACGTCGCTTCAAAACGCTTCGCCTCAACATAGGTCTCCAAAAGCAAGGGCTTATAACCATACGCTTGCGCCCAATCTTGTGGCAAACGTTTTTGCACCCGTGCCAACATCTTGGAAGCCAAATTCTTCACCCGTATCCCGCGCGCAATGACAAACCGCGAGTTGGCCACCACCTTGGGCAGATGATACTGATGCGCAGCATGACTCCAGCCAATCCAGCGCTCACGCGCCTTCAAATGCAAAGCCGCCGCACTGAAGGCCAACGCTCCCAGCCATCCCTGGTCACAGCCGATCAGGTAACGCAGCTGCGCGCCACACAACGGTCGGTATCCCAAATAGTGATGGGTGGCTACCAGCTTCTTCCATTGCAAGTCCAAACAGCGATCCTTAGAACTCACCAACACCAATTTAAGCCCGCGCAACTCCTCGACCGAGCTCTCAAGCTTCGAAGGCACATGCAATCGAGTCCCAGCAAAGCTCGATGGGCTAAAGCGCACAGTGCGGCGCGGCGCTGGCAATTGGATCAGTCCGCGCTCGGCCAAACGGCCCAGCGCTACCCGGCAGTTCATCGCCTTGGCCCGGCCATCCTCAGTGCGCCAGCTCAACCACTCGCAGACCTGCCGCGCCAATTCCGCTCGCGACCCCTGCGGTCGTGCGCGCACCGCCGCGTTGATACGCCGCAGCACCTCGTGCGAAAAATCTTGTCCGCACACCACCACGCTGGCTTCCATCTGCGCACAGACTGCCACAAACTATCGCTAGTGTCCAGCGGGGGGAGTTATGGAACATGATCAGCACGTTGTGGGCGAGGGGGTAGTTGTCTCTCCCGTCTTAGATCTTATTTACGTGTTGCTGCTCTGTGCTTGGGTATTTCTCCCGACACCATTGATTGCTGCTGATTTACACTCTCTTACCGTCCTTTCTTATCCCGACCGGCCGGCGAAGCTGCCGCTGTGGCTCGCTCAGGATGCCGGTTTATTCGAGAAGCACGGGCTCAAAGTCGAGATCAAGGCGCCCAAGTCCGGCGAGGATTTGGTCGAAAGGATCGGCCGCGATGAAGCGCAGATTTACGTCGCTACGGCGAACTGGATCGTTTCTGGGATCGGCGACGGCAAAGACTTGGTTTTCTTCGCGAACACCGGCTACAGCGTGCTCAAGCTCGTCGCCCGGCCGGAAATCACTCGACCGCAAGATCTCAAAGGAAAAAGAGTCGGCACCGGCGAGCCGAATAGCAGCCAGGATCGGATCACGCGCCAGGCGTTGCAGCGCCTTGGCTTGAACCCTGACCGGGATGTGACTCTTGTTCCGTTCGGCAGCAGGAGCATCCAGCGCTTAAACGCGCTGCTCAAAGGCGAGATCGACGCGACGACGAGCAACGAGGACAATTTATTTGAGCTGGAGCGGCGCGGCGAAATGAGCAAGGTCCGCGTGCTCGCCGATAACGAGAGCTTAAAGCTTTTCATCGGCGCGGGAGTCGACTTCGCCGTGACGCGCAGTCTGCTCGCCAATTCGCGCGCCGTCGTCAAAGGATTTGTCCAGGCGCTAAGCGACTCCATCGCATTGGCGCGGCGCGATCGCTCCCAGGCGGATCGTATCTACGGCCGCTATTTAAATGTCAAAGATCCCACGTTGCTGGAGTTCATGTACCGGACCTACGTTCACGGCGCGATTCCAGAGCGGCCCTATCCCAAGTTGGACAACGTCGCCCTCGGCATCGAAGAATTCAGTGCCAAGCCCGGCCTCAAAGGAAAACGCGCGGAAGACATCACCAATCAGAGTGTGGTGAGGGAGCTTGAAAAAGACGGCTTCTTCAATCGTCCGTCACACAAACCAGCCGAGCACGGCGAACGCGCTCAATAAGTTGACACTCCAGAAGGTTTCTTAGTACCTTCACGCACTCGATTCTAACAAGGAGACGGCCATAAAAACCAAACTGGCATTGACATTTGCAGTATCTGTCAGTTTGCTAACGGTTCGAATCCTCGCGGCCCAGGATCTCGGGCCGCATTTCAAAAAAATCAAAGAAGGCATCTATGTCTACGCGCAGAATCCGGCGGACTCCAACGCGACGATCATTCTAACTTCGAAAGGCGTGGTGGTGATCGACAGCGGCCATCGTCCGCCGGATTCAGTGGCTGTGGCCGAGGCGTTGAAGAAACTCACGTCTCAACCGGTTCGCTATCTCATCAATACCGAACCGCACACCGACCACACCACCGGTCACTGGATGTTTTCGCCGCCGGCACTGATCGTAGCTCACGCCGGAGCGACGGAATCGATGAAGAAAGGCCTGCCGCCAGAGCGGGCAAAAAAGATCGTCGCGGAATATCCGAACCTGCAAGAGATGAAGAACTTTCGGGTGGTCACGCCGCATATCGAATACCGCGATAAGTTAGTTCTCAACGTCGGCGATAGAACCTTCGAGTTGTACTACCTGAAAAATGTCCACAGCGAGGCTGACTCCGCGATTTGGTTGCCCAAGGAGCGGGTGCTTTTCGCCGCGGCGTCGGTGGGCGTCAAGCGGTTCAATAATTTGCGTGAGTTCGTCAGCATTCCGGACACGTTGAACGCCATTAGAATGATGAGGGCGCTCCAACCGGAAGTCGTGATAACGGGTCATGGCTCGCCTGGCACCGCGAGGATTCTCGAAGACATGGAGAAATATTATGACTTACTGCTCGAACGGGTCGGCCAGATGGCGAAGCAGGGGAAATCGCTCGACGAGGTTAAAAAAGAATTGAAGATCCCCGGTACCGAGGACTGGGAAGGCAAAGACCGCTACCGCTACCCCAACAATATCGAAGCCGCTTATCGCGCGGTGACAGGGAAGTGAAATCGGGGACGCTGCCGCCTGATACGACGAGGTTTGGCCTGCGTCATTGCTGGAATGCCTGGAGTAGACTGGCAGCCTCCTGAAAAAAGCCAAAGAATGCTTCGACAAGCTCATACTTCGGCAAGCTCAGTAGAACGGAATTTTCGAATCATTCGGCCCGGTAATTTCCCAAAACATTTCCCTTGACCCCTCCCCGTCGTTTTCACTAGAATCCGCTCAAAAGAATATGGAGTAATGGAACGGTGGAGTGATGGAGGAGTGTCTTAATAACCCAACATTCCAATACTCCAGCACTCCATCACTCCAACTTTCATACGGAGGTGTCTATGCGTAGCTTGGTAAGAGATTTTTTGAATCAAGACCTTTCAAGGCGCGGTTTCTTAAAATCCATGGCCGCGGCCGGGTTTACGGTGGCGGCGGCCGAGTCGGTATTACAAAATCTCGTCCCTGTTGCCCATGCTGATACGGCCGGCAAAGAATATTGGAAGGAGTTTGAGGGCAACGGCGGCGCGATGCTCGCAGAGCAGCTTTTGCAAACCGGCAACGAATATCTCTTCGTCGGCAACGGTTCGGGCCTCGGCGCGCTCTGCGATGCGGTGATCGACCGGCCTAAGCTCAAGTTGGTCTTGGCGACGCACGAGGCTCACGTGGTGGCGATGGCGA
>VBKY01000365.1 GCA_005879255.1 Deltaproteobacteria bacterium | reverse complement strand
TCTATCTGACTTTGCCGCGTGAAGTGTTGGCGCAAAAAATGGATTCCATCACGATTCATCCGTTTCGGAAAAACCAAGCGGAACCTTTGCAGCCGAGCGCGGAGACGATCAAGCGCACCGTGGAGGTGTTGCGCGGTGCGGTCAATCCATTGATTATCACGGGTCGATTGGGCTCCGATCCGACGGCGGTGAATGCCATGGTTTCATTCGCCGAAGCGTTCGTGGCGCCGGTGGTGACGCCGGCGAGCCCGTTCGTGAGTTTTCCCAACACGCATGATTTTCATCTCGGTGTCAGTTCCGCGCCGTATGTCAAAGATGCGGATGTTATCGTCGTCATCGAGTGCGATGTGCCGTGGTACCCATTTCAGGGCAAGCCGCCGGAGACTTGCAAGGTGATTCAAATCGCCCGCGATCCTAACTACAGCGGTATTCCAATTCGCAATTTTCCCAAGGACATTTCCATCGGCGGCGATCCCAAGCTTGCGTTAGAGTTGCTCGCGCAGGAATTAAAAAGCCAACCGCGCAATGAAAAGTTATCGGCTGAGCGCGCCGAGAAAATTCGCGCCGAGCACAAGCGCTATCGTGAGCGGTTAAAACAAAGAGCCGAAAAGGCGAGCAGTCAAAGACCGATCGACACCGCATGGCTGTCCTATTGTGTCGACCAGGTGAGAGACAACGACACGCTCATCGTCAATGATCATGGCGTATCGCAGGAGCAGCTCAGCTTGAGCGAGCCGGCAAGTTATTTTGGTGGTTCCCCCGCTGGCGGTTTAGGCTGGGGCATTGGTGGCGCCTTGGGCATGAAACTCGCCCACCCCGAGAAAACTGTGATTGCCAGCGTCGGCGACGGAACTTACATGTTCAACAACCCGACCGCCTGTCATTTCGTCTCGCAGGCGTACGATCTTCCCATGCTGACGATCGTTTGCAACAACGCGATCTGGCATTCCACCAAAGCGGCAACGCAGCAAGTCATGCCAGACGGTTGGGCCGTGAGCACGGACAATTTTCCCCTGTGCAATCTCACCCCCTCGCCGCGTTACGAAATGATTGTCGCCGCCCACGGCGGCTACGGCGAAATGGTCGACGATCCGCAACAGGTTTTGCCGGCGTTGCAGCGCGCTCTCAAAGTCGTCCGCGAGGAAAAACGCCAAGCCGTGCTGAACGTGATCTGCGGGACTCACTAGGCTAGGAGATTGCTGAAAAATGCACTCTAAAAATAAATTTCGTCGCTGGGAGATTTTGCCGCGTCGGAGTAAGGCGGTGAAAACATAAACGTGGAATGCGCTCCAAACAGGAGTTTAAGCTCTCGTTGCATCATTTTTGCCCCTATCGCAAACCACTTAGGCCGCCAACTTGGCCATACGCACCAGGTTATACGCCGCTCCCACCCACCACGCCAATTGCGTTCTCTCGGTTCCCCGATAACGCGTTTTCGTTAATTGAGTTACCCAAGCCTTCTCTGACACGCATACCTCTTGTGCGACCTACGAAGTGTTATCGCCCGACAGTCTGGCACTTTACATGCGACGCACTAACCGTTTAAAATTCGCCTATGAATCCCAAAAAATTAAATTATTTAAGCATATCGCTACTTATTGCGATTGCGTTTGTCACGGGAGTAGGCAGCGCTAATTATATCGAAACAGCGTTTCGGTCACCCTGGATTCGATTTAAGGATTCAGGAACCATCGACCAATATCTCCGATCACACCCGGTTCGAAAATTACAACTGGGTGCCGGCGGAAATGATCCGCCGGGTTGGCTAAATTCCGACATCGAACCCGGCGACAAAGAGGTTTATCTCGATGCCACTAGTCGATATCCTTTTCCCGATGGATCCTTCCAATATGTTTTCAGCGAGCACATGATCGAGCATGTTCCATGGGAAGCTGGGGTCATTATGCTGCGAGAGTGCTATCGGATTCTGGCAAAAGGAGGGAAATTACGTATCGTAACGCCGAATCTCGCAAAGTTCATTCAGCTATTAGATGGTAATCCCGATGCTGATGCACAGCGATTCATCGATGCAAAGTTCCGAATCGGGGGTGTTCCTATTACCCCGATACCGGGCGCTTACATCCTTAACCGCCAGTTCCGCGAATGGGGCCATCAGTTCCTTTATGACCCGCCAACTCTTCGGAAGAGTCTCGAATTGGCCGGATTCAAACAGATCGCGCAATACGAAGTTACAAAAGATACCGATCCCGTTTTTCGAGAAGTTGAATTACGTACGCGCCATCCAATTCCAGATATGAGGGTAATCAACAACTGGGAAGCAATGGCCTTTGAGGTGGTGCGTTAACTTACCAACGAATAGAGCCTCTTTGACCCTTCGAGTGTCCTATCTTGCGGCGGTTTGCTGGACTTGTAGAGCGACCCTCGAGGCAGGGTTTTTCAGCATCATGCCGATGTGAGCTAATGGGGCGCATCCATAAATACTTGAGAGCATTGAAGCACGTCATGATAGTGGTGCTTAGTGTCACTATCATAATTGGCGTTATTCATTTTCCTTATGACGTCGACGCGCTCCTCACTCAGCAGGAGGTCGAGGCGGCTCGAAAATACTACACGGAGGCATATCAGAAGCCTGTAACCGAAAACCAAATACGGTCCGAATACGAAACGGAATATCTCCGCGTCGCGGAGGCCGCCGCTGGGGGCTCACGTATTGAAGAACGGGTCAGTGCATTTGTTAAGCGGTTTAACCTAAGCGATCGGCCCGTGTTGGAAATTGGATCAGGCCGAGGCTATTTGCAGGACGTCGCGCAAAACTATACCGGGCTCGATATCTCCCCCAGTGTGGCGCGCTTCTACCACAAGAAATTTATTCTCGGCTCGGCCACGGCAATGCCCTTTCCAGACGACAGCTTTGACGGGGTCTGGTCGATTTGGGTGTTCGAGCATGTACCTAATCCTGAGCAGGCGTTTCATGAGGCTCGACGTGTCACACGAGACAATGGAGTACTCTTCCTACTCCCGGCGTGGCATTGTACGTCTTGGGCTGCCGAGGGTTACCAGGTCAGACCCTATTCCGACTTTGGCCTAGGTGGAAAACTCATCAAAGCAAGTATTCCACTGCGCTCCTCGCGACCGTTTGTAGCAATGACCCTTTTGCCGAACCGGATTGTTCGCAATTTTGTCGCTTGGTTTGGACCAACCAGGTTGCGATACCGCCGTTTGATCCCGAATTATGAGAAATACTGGGTACCGGATAGCGACGCAGTCAATTCCATCGATAGCCACGAAGCGATGCTGTGGTTCCGTAGTCGGGGCGATGAGTGCTTGAACTGTGCGGGCGCATCGGTATTTATGGAATCCGTGCCGCTCATTATTCGTGTTCATAAACCGGCCAAATAGGAGCCGGCTTCGGCGAGGACGCTCTGAAAAAAGTACGGCGCCTCGAAACGCGTGAAATGATTCGATAATCCTCGGCTCGTTCGGATTGGATCGATATAAGATAGGCTGCTAAGCGGCCGACGCTCATCAACCGAGTCGCTGATTCCCGGCAGCTTTCCTACATACAACGTACATTTGTTTCATATCCCGTCCTTAACAAAAGGTGAAAGGGCATCGAGCATCTTTCCATCCTCGTGACATTTCGATATTTCGAGAATTCTCGAAACGTGGAAGTTTCGCACGTAAGCCTAAATCAGGCGTGACAGCCGCGGGCCCTTGAACTTTTGAATCATTGAATCTTTGAACTCGTGATGTCTTGAACTGTCGAAGTTGAACGTTTGTCCCTCCTTCTGTTAATGAGAGCCGATTGAAGCTCGGTTTTCGGAGGTGCGCATGAAAAAGAAGCTTCTCGTCGTTCCTCTAACCTTCATTTGCATCGCAACGTGGTTTACTCCATCCGCCGCCCAGGACAAAAAGTTGGAAAAGATCCGCATCGGCGGCGGCTCGGTCGGCGCACCGCAGATGACGATGTGGTTTGCCAAGGAAGCAAACTTTTATGAGAAACACGGACTTTCAGTCGAAGCAATCTCTATCCCGGGGAGTTCCATGGCGCTGCAGGCGATGCTCTCCGGCGAGGTGCCGATCATCCAGCTTGGCGGCACAGCCTCGATGCAAGCCAACTTAGCCGGCGCGGACACGGTCATTGTGGCGACGATGCTCAAAAAATTTCTGTTTTCCATTTTTAGCCGGCCGGAAATCACCCGGATCGTCGATCTTAAGGGCAAGCTCTTCGGCGCCACGCGCTTCGGCACGCTTTCGGATTTTGCCTCGCGCTTTGCTCTGGAGAAAAACGGTCTCAATCCCGAACGCGACATCACCATGGTGCAGACCGGCGGCCAACCCGAAACCGTGCTCGCTCTCCTCACCGGCAAAGTGCAAGCGGCCGCGCTCTCGGTGCCGGCGACGATGCGCGCCAGGAAAGCGAACATGCGCGAGCTCTTGGATATGGCTAAATTAGAGGCGACGATCCATCAGAACGGGGTGGTGACGACGCGAAAATATCTCAGGACCAACGAGGACACGGTGCGGCGATTTCTCCGGGCTTATATCGAAGGCGCCGTGCTCGCCAAAAAAGACAAGGCGTTTGCCAGGCGCGTAATGGCCAAATATCTTGGCACCAACGACCGCGAGCTTCTCGACGACGCCTATGAGCGCGTCATCCTTCATCTCGAGCTGCCGCCGTATCCGACCGTCGAAGGAGTCGCGGTTCTGCTCAAGACTCTGGAGAAAGCCCAACCCAAAGCGCGCGAGACCAAGCCGGAGGATTACCTCGACCCGCGCCTGGTGCGCGAGATCGACAAGAGCGGATTTATCGACCGGTTGTAGAGACCGTGCGTAAAAAACATTCCTGAAATCGTACTACGACTATTTCCACGTTTCGAGAATTCTCGAAACGTGGAAGTGTCCCCGTGGCAAAACCCCCCGCCAGGTTCCAGAAGACAAGTAGCAAACATAATTCAATCACTGCGGCTTTGATTCTCCGTAACTTGCTGCATAATGAGCTATTTCAGACGTCTTAGTCCGTCATTCCCTAATGCTTCTATCGGGAATCCAGGCGAGACTGGAACTGGACCCCCGATAAAAACATTCGGGGGTGACGGCTTTGAAATAAATTCTCATCGCTATGTTCTGATACCCCGTCAGCTTGCTGCGGAGTAATTCAATATTGATGCGCAACGCCGCTAGTTTTCCTTTAGTAGGCGGAATAGTGATATCGACTCATCACTATTTATCCTAAATCCTGCATCAAAAGTTAAATGAAGACTGTATCTCAAGGCCATTTTGTGCAACGAAACTTGATTTTCGCCGGTCCCGGTGAAAGCTACCTAATAGGTAGGGTTCACCGGGATGCCCAAGGGGCCTCGAAAACTGGTTATTACG
>VBKY01000364.1 GCA_005879255.1 Deltaproteobacteria bacterium | reverse complement strand
TCTTGCTCCTGCGAGTGTTTTTGCTGCTTCCTTTGCTCTTCCTGTGCCTGTTGCCGGGTCCGCTCCTGCTGCTGCTGTTGCTGGCGTTTTTGATCTTCCTCTGATTGTCGCTGAAGGCGTTCTTTCTCCTTCGTTTGTTTTTCCTGCTTCCTTTGCTCTTCCTGTGCTTGCTGCCGAGCCCGTTCTTGCTGCTGCTGTTGCTGGCGTTTTTGGTTTTCCTCTGATTTTCGTTGAAGGCGCTCTTGCTCCTGCGTTTGTTTTTGCTGCTGCCTTTGCTCTTCCTGGGCTTGCTGCCGAGCCCGCTCCTGCTGTTGCTGGCGTTTTTGGCCTTGCTCTGATTGTTGCTCGCTGCGCTCTTGCTGCTGTGGCTGTTTGTGTGGTTGTTTTTGCTCTTCCTGCGGTTGTTGCTGGGCATTGGCCGGTATGCTCATTCCTGCCAATGACATAGTGCTGATTACCAACACCATCCGGTTTAAGCTGTTAGGCTTCATGGAACCCTCCTTATGCTCTGCCTCTAAAATATAGTACGAACAGAAGCCATGATTATTCAACGGGTATTTTCCGGGTATTTCCCCGGCTCACGTAACCTCGAGCGGTTCGGCTTTGAGGTAGCCAAGGTTGAGACGCTCCAGAGATCATCGAAGAGATGGGCGAAGACGGGCCATCCGCCAATTCCCAACCCGGATGAAAACGGGCTTTAGCTATGGCATGCTAATCATATGGCAAAAGCAACGAAAGTATCGCGACGCAAGATTACTGAGTGGAGCGTTGGCCAGCCCCTATCCTTGCCCACAATACGGAGTCGGGGTGGCGATGGGGTCGAATCTTTTACTTTTGATATTTAGAGCATTGGCCGAATTAATTTTCGCCAGCTCGGCACCAAGGAAACCTGCCAGATCCCTTAAACGACGCGGCCCTCGCGCTTACCTCGCATGAATTCCGTGTCATGTTACGGAACACGAGATCAGGTCGCGTGGCCGTATAAACTGAGAACATTTGTGAAAACCTAATGGATTTCAAAGAGGGGGAAATGTGGCCAGGGACAGAATCGAACTGCCGACACGAGGATTTTCAGTCCTCTGCTCTACCGACTGAGCTACCTGGCCGAAAGATTGAAAACTGAAATATTGCTCAAAAGTTTTCGGGAGTCAAGTTAATCACTATGGCGCTACGCGTTTTTCGACTTGTTGCTCGACGAAGTCGATGACGTTGCGTTCCAGGCAAACGTGATTGAGCGCGTTGACCTCTTGAATTCCTGTCGGGCTGGTCACGTTGACTTCGGTGAGATAACTGCCAATCACATCCAAGCCGACGAAGTACAGCCCGTCGGCCCGGAGCAGCGGCGCCAGCGCCACGCAAATTTCCCGATCGCGTTCGGTTACCTCCGTCTTCACGCATTGGCCGCCGACATGAATATTGCCGCGGGTTTCCGATTCGAGCGGAACCCGCAGCACCGCCCCCAACGGCTCGCCGTTGAGGACGATGATCCGCTTGTCGCCTTGGCGAATCTCGGGCAGATACCGCTGCCCCATCACCATCCGGCGGCCGGTGTCGGTGGCGGCTTCCAAGATGGAGTTGGTGTTACGGTCTTGCTCGTTCAAATAAAATACGCCGCTGCCGCCGCATCCGTCGAGCGGCTTGATGATCATCTCGCCGCCGAGCTCGCTCATAAATGCTCGAAGGCGCGCCATATCGCTGGTCACGAGCGTCTGCGGAATCTGTTCGGGAAAACGCAACGCATAAAGCTTTTCGTTAGCCTCGCGCAGACCCTTTGGATCGTTCATCACGAAGCATTTGCTCTGGTCGACCAAACTCAGCAGATGAGTCGCGAAGAAATACTTAAGATCGAACGGCGGGTCTTTGCGCATCCACACACTGTCAAACTCCTCTAACGAGCCGGTCCTAGATTCGCCCAGACGGTAATGCGGCGTCGCGCGCGCAAGCTCAAGCCGCCGATAGCGTGCATCGGGTGTGCCGCCACGGATGAACAGATCACCGAGTTCCATGAAGTAGATTTCATGGCCGCGCCGCTGCGCCTCCAGCATCAAGACAAACGATGTGTCCTTATCGATGTCGATCTTATCGACGGGGTCCATGACCACGCCGATTTTTAGGTTTTGCATAGCCTTTTCAGCCAAATTATTTTAGTCTCGAATCACCCAGGTGCGCGCCAAGAAATCATGCCAGCCGCGCTTTTCCCGCTGCCATAGAATCCACAAAAAGCTCAATCCCAATGACACAATGCCAAATCCGACGGTTCCGACCCAACGAAGCAATGCCTGGCGATACGTAAGCGCCGCCTGGCCCGCGCCCACCACGCGCAAACCGAGCAGCCACTTACCGATCGTTTTCCCTTCCATACCATGAAAAACGACAAAGTACGCCGTGGTTAAGCCCATCCAAGCAAAAGTCAAAAACGTCATGAGCGGCGCAGCATTGCTCCATGAGATCGATCGGTCGTGGGCCGTCAAACCGACTTTGTAGCCGATGTAGGCCAGAATGCTCATAAGCCCAACCAGCAAAATAATCATCACGACATCGATAAGACATGCACCCACACGCCGAAAGAAACCACCCCAGCGGACGTTTCCAATGGGCTCACTCGGCGATTCGACTCTCTCGGGTGTTGTTTCAACCTCAGGATGTGATTCAAAGCGCCAATCGTCATGCTCCGTCTGTTTTTCAAACTCGATCGACGGCTCTTCCGGCGTCAAGGTAAATTCCTCACGTTTCGGAGCGTTGGGGAAGACCCTCCGGTGCAGCAACTTAGCGCCACACTTCTCGCAATATTCATCGGATATCAGGACCGGTGTTTCGCAGTTTTGACATTTCATAGTTCGTCAACCAAACTCGATGTGAATATTTATGCTAGAGAAAGCCGCCAGCCGAAGCAAGGCCGAGCTAGCGTAAATCACCCCAGAGAAACTGCACCAACGCGATCGCCGTCACTGCCGCGGTTTCGGCGCGGAGAATGCGCCGCCCTAACTCGACCGGCTCGAAACCTTGCCGTTGGGCCATTTGAGCTTCCTCCGCCGTGAAACCACCCTCCGGTCCGATAACGATCAGCACCGCTTCGACGTCGCGGCGCTGCTCGTGAACTTGATAGAGCGATCGCTGCTGCTCCTTTTCCCAGCAAATCAATTTGAGTGTTCGCGCCGGAGCATCATCGAGCAATTTCCGGTATTCAAACACCGGCGAGATTTCGGGCATGCGCGTTCGGCCACACTGCTTTGCCGCGCTAAGAGCGATTTTCCGCCAGCGCTCGCCGCGCTTGACGATCTTGCTCTCGTCTAACCGCGGTATGGAATAGGACGACACGAACGGAATGATGGTTTGCACGCCGAGTTCCGTCGCCTTTTCCACAATGAAGTCCATTTTTTCGCCCTTGGTCAATGCAACCGCCAACGTTATTTGTACAGGCGACTCGCGCTCGGGCTGGTAAGAGCGAAGAATTTCGAGCTCGCCCTGTTGCGCTCCGAGAGCGCGAATCACCGCTTCATGTTCCCATCCGCTGTCGTCGAATAGCGTGATAGGGTCGCCGGGTCCCAATCGCAGCACCTTCCTTAAATGAACCAATTCCCGACCGTCGATAAGCCCGCGATTGTCGCGCAAATTTCTTCTCGGCACAAAAAAACGCGCCATGGGCTTTACTTTCTTTGTAACAGCAGCGTCTGCCACTCACGGGCGCGCTTGCGTTTGACGGTTTTGAATTTGACGCCGAAGCGCCGCGTGATTTCACCCGCTTTCTGATGCAAGATCCCCGATAGAATTAGATACCCCTTCGGCGCAACCTTTTTCTCGAACGCGGCTGCGACCGTGAGAATCGTTTCCACGGTTAAATTGGCGACCACGACCGAAAAGGTTCTTTTGATACCGCTCGGTTTGATTCCCGACAAATGAACTCGTTTCGCCACCCCGTTGGCGCGCAAATTTTCGCGCGCCACCGTAAGCGCGACATCGTCGTTGTCGATCGCCCAAATGGCTCTCGCCCCTAATCTAGCCAAAGCGATGGCCAAAATTCCGGAACCCGTTCCCACGTCGAGCGCCGTGAATTCACCGCCGCGAAGCCGATCGGCAGCCAGTTCAAGAAATTCCATGCAGCCACGCGTGGTTGCGTGCGTGCCGGTGCCGAAGGCCATGCCCGGCTCAATCGTGATGACCTGACGGCGGCGAAAATTCGGCGGCTTGAGCCACGGCGGCGTTACCCAGAATAAGTTACCGACGCGCCGCGGCTTGATGAAACGCTTCCAGGAGTGTTGCCAGTTTTCCTCTTTGATGATTTTCCATTCTAGACGCGGTTTACCTCTGAAAGAAGAAACCCGAGCGATCCCGCCAAGAAAATGCCGGATATCCGTTCGTAACGAGGCATCAGCACGGGAATGAACAAAAAACGCATCCACACCGTTCCTCTTGAGGACCACTCCGGGAGAGCCGCGCTCGATCAAAAAGTTCGACAGCGCGTCAATGTTTGCGGCGCCGGTGCGAACCGAAAGCTGTAACCACGAAGCAGGCACAATTTTTTATGCCACAGCGATAGTGGCGTATCAAATGCCGATGCGTTTTGCGCCCAATGCATAAGCACCCTTCTTGTCAAAGTTACTGCTTCCAGATATTGAAAATGATTGGATCGAAAGGAGCCGCGCATGAAATTAGCTACGATCAAACCGAATGATCTTGCGATTGTGAAAAATGACAGACTGATTCCTGTCGGCGAAACGCTGAGCCGCGACGGCGCCTTGCCCAAGGAACCGACGATGGTGGCCCTCATCGCCGCCTATGATGCCATCAAGCGTCAACTGGAAAACATCGCTTCCGGAGATACGGGCACCGCGCTCGATGCGAAATTACTCAATCCACCGGTGGAAAATCCTTCCAAGATCTGGGCGGCGGCCGGCAACTATAAGCGAGGCAGCGCGGGACTGGGCGACGCCCGGGGCAGAGGGACCGCCGGCAAAACCTCGCCGGATGAGCTCCTCGAAAATATTTTCTTGAAGCCCCCTTCCGCGATTGCCGGGCCAGAGGATAAAATATTGATTCCGAAAAACGCCGATTCGATCTTTCCCGAGCTAGAGCTCTGTGTCGTCATCGGGAAAAAAGCGCGCCACCTTAACAAAGAGCAGGCCTTCGACGCTATTTTCGGTTACACGATCATGCTCGACGTGACTGCGCGTGGCTATGGCTTAAGCAAAAATCTCTCCGGTACGCGGAATGTGCGCAAAGGTTTTGAAACCTTCGCGCCGATCGGACCGTGGATCACCACCAAGGATGAAATATCCGACCCGCACAATCTTTGGATGAAACTTTGGATCAACGGCGAACTCAAACAATCGGCAAAGACCGACGCGATGATCAATGACATCGCCA
>VBKY01000363.1 GCA_005879255.1 Deltaproteobacteria bacterium | reverse complement strand
TGGAGCGGTGCTACAAGCAACTGAACATGCACGGCGTGATGATGCCGACCAATGTCGCGGGGAAATATATCGACGAATCAGAGTTCAAGCCGTTCTGGGATGCGCTCGCGACTGGTGAAAAACCGCTGTTTCTTCATCCGGCCAACGCGCCTTGCCAATCGAATTGGGACAAGTACTCGCTGCATCAGAAAATTCTTTGGCCGACCGATAGCACGCTGGCGATTTCGCGAATCGTCTACGCCGGCATTTTTGACCGCTATCCAAAACTTAAAATAATCGGTTCTCACTTGGGCGGCATGATTCTGCTCTATCTCGACCGGCTCAACTGGCGTGAGGGCAATCCAGTATGCAAGGAGGAGCCTGAACAGTACTTCAAGAAAATTTATTACGACACTGCCGGGCCGATTCGGGCAGCGTTCATTAAACTGGTGTACGACACGGTGGGCGCCGAACAGATTCTCTTTGGCGCGGATTATCCGCACGGCCGCGGCGGGCGCGACGATCAATTCTATCCGATGACGTTGAAAGAGATGGAAGAGCTCGATATCCCGCAAGCCGATAAAGAAAAGATTTACTATTTGAATGCCAAAAGATTGTTTGGAATCTAAGTATTCGTTCAAGCGTTCAAGGGTTCAAAAGTTCAAGGTTCAATTCGTTCAAGTCTATGCAGGAGCGCATGGTATGCGCTCAAAACCATTTTTATAACGTCCGCGCATTTGCTTTCAGCCAGTTGTCATCGCTCCATTACGGCCAACGCTTCGACGTGAAAGGTTTGTGGGAAAAGATCGATGGGCTGGACTATCTGAAGTTTGTAGCCTTGTTTGGCGAGCGCCGCGAGGTCGCGTGCCAACGTCGCGGGGTTACATGAGATGTAGATCATCTTGCTTGCTTCGAGGCCGGCCAACTCTCTTTCGATCCCCTTGGCTCCCGCTCGGGGCGGGTCGAGAATGATCTTGGTGAACCGCTCCTTTCGGTTTTTCAATTGAGTGACAACTTGAGGGACCGGAGAGCAAATCCAGCGGATGTTGCTGATGGCGTTCCTCTGCGCGTTGAGCTTGCCGCTCACGACGGATGGACGATGACTTTCAACAGCGACGACTTCCGCGACTCGTTTAGCAATTGGCAGGGTAAAGTTTCCGGCGCCACAGTAGAGCTCCAGGATACGGTCGTGAATGTGAAAGTCTGCCACTGCGAGCAGCTCCTGGAGGATGCGGCGATTTCCATCAGAGTTCACTTGTGTGAAAACATCGGCGTCGACGGCGAGTGAGAAATCGCTTGATAACTTTACGCTGATCGTCGGCTGTCCCCATACTTTGCGCCAGTTACGGCCATGAAGAATCAAGCCGTGGATACCGTGGTTGGCGCTGACAAGCTCTTTGCAGGCGGATTCATAGCGCATGGCAAATTCATCAAGCGCGCTGGCTGTAACCACGATTTGATTTGGCTCGTCGCCCGTTACGATTTCCAGATGCTCCATTGTTATGGGCAGACTGGGCAACCAGCGGCGAAGATATTCGATGATGCCGTTCAAACGATCGTCGGCAATGGCGCAGGAGTCGATTTCCACCAATTGGTGCGATGAGGCGCCGTAAAAACCGACTTTGCTTGACCCGTCAACCTGGAGCCGGATGCGCCGGCGATAGTGATATTCGTTTGATGACGGAATGATGGGTCGCAATTCGAAGCGGTGGAGTTTACCGATACGGCGGAGCGCGTCTTCGACGCTCTGCTGTTTGGCTTTCAGCTGGGCGTCATAACGTAGGTGCTGCCAAGAACAGCCGCCGCAACTGCCGACATAGGGGCAAAGCGGCGTTTGTCTGACTGGAGATGGCGCAATCAGGCGAAGTATTGCGCCGACGGCGTAGCGGTCTTTTGACTCGACAATCTTTGCCTCCACGATGTCGCCGGGCGCCGTGTGAGGGACCATCACGGCCTTGCCGCCCACGCGTCCAATGCCGTAGGGACCGTAAGATAGAGAGTCGATCTCTAGCGTGAGCGCGTTTTTCGCGTTAGTCTGTGACATCGATCCGAATCAAGCGCACAAACCCAGAAGGAATTAACCACATAGAGTACAGAGAACACAAAGGGTTCAGATAAACTTCTTTGTGAACTTTGTACTACTCTGTGGTCAAATCATCCGAAGATGGAAGCCCAAGACGATCCGAGATTCTTGAAAGGTATTGAAGAATTCAATCAAGGGCTTTTCTTCGAGTGCCATGAGACGCTCGAAGAAATCTGGTTGGAAGATCACAGCGAAACACGGCAGTTCTATCAAGGGATCATCCAGATCGCCGCGGGATATTTCAAATTGGAGCAGGGCGTTCCTGTAGGCGCGATTAAACTTTGGCGCACCGGGCTCGCGAAGATCGACCCGTTCTGTCCGGTATTTCTCGGCATCAACGTCGCGGCGCTTACCGAAGCGGTGAAAGGACAACTGGCGGAACTTGAAGCCGATCAGCAAAACGCCTCACTTACATTGCGCCCGCCCACCATTCATCTCATTTGCTAGCGTTGCTGCTGCATGATCCGCTGCATCGACGTCCGCAAAATTTATCGGCAAGGTGAAAACGATATCACAGCGCTGGCCGGCGTGTCGCTGGATATCGCTAAAGGATCCTTTGTCGTTATCATGGGACCGAGTGGCTCGGGTAAGAGCACGTTGCTGCATTTAATCGGCGGGTTGGACCGGCCCAGCAGCGGCGACCTCTTGGTCGACGGTCGTCTTATCGGCCAGATGGCTGATGATGAGGTGACATTATTCCGGCGCACCAAGATCGGTTTCGTCTTCCAATTCTTCAATCTTCTACCGACCTTGACCGCATTGGAAAACATCACGTTGCCATTTGTGCTCGACGGTGTTTCCAAGGGGGAGGCCGATCGTAAAGCCCATTTGCTCTTGGAGAAGGTCGGTTTGGAACCGCGTAAGCATCATCTGCCCGAAGAACTTTCCGGCGGTGAAATACAGCGGGTTGCAATGGCGCGTGCTTTGGCGTTCGACCCACCGATTCTCCTGGCCGACGAGCCCACCGGCAATCTCGATTCGAAAAACGGCGATGC
This sequence comes from Deltaproteobacteria bacterium, assembly GCA_005879255.1. The sequence continues at coordinate 1,980 of VBKY01000363.1, read as the reverse complement.
CATTCTGTCGCTCTTACGAAGGATCAACCAAGAACAGGGCTGCACGGTGGTCATGGTTACGCACAGTCAGGAAGCGGCGAGCTATGGCGACCGAATTATCCTTTTGCGCGACGGTCGGGTGGAGAAAGAAGCGCCGTAATGCTGCGCTTATTAAACACTATCTCTTGGCGCCATGCAGTGCGTCATCGCCTGAGAACCGCGCTCACCTTTTTTGGCATCGTCCTCGGCGTGGCCGTCATTGTGGCGATAGCGGTGGTCAATCGGTCTCTGACCACATCTTTTCAGTCGACCATCGATCAAATCGCCGGCAAAGCAGTGCTGCAGGTGGCCAACGGAGAGAGCGGCATTGCCGAGTCGTTGTTTCCAACGATTCGTGACACTCCGGGAGTTCGAGACGCCGCGGCGGCGGTGGAAGGATTTTTGCCCGTTGCCGGCGTGCCGGGCGAACGGCTCTACGTTTACGGCGTCGACTTGCTCACGGATTCCGCCATTCGCGAGCATCAGTTTGCCGGTTCTCCATTTGAGTTCGATCGGGCGCTCGATTTTATCGCCCAACCCGACTCCATCGCTCTCACCGAATCTTTCTCACGCCGGCTAAAACTTCCCTTGGGCGCAAAAGTGGTATTGCTCACGAGCCAAGGTAAGCGAGATTACACGGTTCGGGCATTGCTGAAAGAACAGGGAACGGCAAAGGTGTTCGGCGGCAGCTTCGCCTTGATGGATTTGCCGACGGCGCAGAAAACATTTGGCAAGGAGGGCAAGCTCGACATCGTCGACCTTACTGTTGATGAAGGGGAAAAAATCGAGGTGGTGCGGCAGCGGTTGAGACAGCGACTCGGCGGAGCGGCCGAGGTCGAGCGGCCGCGTAAGCGCGGCGAGCAGATCGAGTTCTTGCTGACTTCTTTTCGCGTCGGCCTATTTTTTGTGAGCTTGATCGCTCTCTTCGTCGGATTTTTTCTTATCTACAACACCGTGTCGGTGTCGGTGATCCAACGGAAGAAAGAAATTGGCACTCTGCGTTGCCTGGGAATGAAGCGTGGGGAATTGTTGCGGCTGATTATCGCGGAGGCATTACTACTGGCATTAGGCGGGTCTTGTGTCGGCGTCGCTCTTGGATGGCTGCTGGCGCGCGGCGCATTGGTTTCAGTCGGAGAAACGGTCGGCAACCTATTTTCACTGGTTGATCTTGCCGAAGGCACGCTCTCGCCAGGTGATTTGGCGCTCGCGTTGGGCAGCGGGGTCGCCGTTGCGATGCTCGCTGCGCTGCATCCGGCTTGGGAAGCGACCCGCGTCAGCCCGCTGGAAAACGCCCGACAAGCGGCGTGGCAGCCGGCGAACCGCGGAAAGAGGTCTTGGGCCAATCGCCTCGGGCTTCTCTGCTTGGTTATTTCTCCAACTCTCCTACTGCTCGCGTCATCCGTGAACGGATCAGTAGAAAGATTTAGCGTCGGCGTCGTCGGTATGCTGGTTTTTCTCTTGAGCCTGGCTTTTTTCTGCCCGGCGATTATCAGTCATGCTGTCCGCTGGTTCTGGCAATCGGCCTTGCGATTGCCGGGTTTGACGTGGGTCGAAGCGCGCTTGGCATCGGATAGCTTGCGCCGCAATCCGGTTCGCTCCGGGATCACGGTTGCGACCATGGTGATTAGCCTGGCGGCGATATTCACGATTGCTGCCTTTGTGAGCAGCGTGCGCGGTTCGCTGCTCGCGTGGGTCGATCAAATGGTCACCGCGGATCTAATCGTCAGCTCGGGGGCGAGAACAGCCGGACCGAAAAATGTTCCGCTCAGGGAGGATCTCCTGCCGGCGCTAAAAAAGATTCCGGGAGTCAAAATTGTCGATCTCTATCGACTCATCCGTTCGACCTATAAAGAAAAACCGATTCTCATCGAATCATTCTCGGCGCGCGAATCGGCGAGCGTACGGTCATTGCCCATGGCCGACGGCGGCGGCGCGCAAGCGCTGCGCGAGATGGCTGAAGGC
>VBKY01000203.1 GCA_005879255.1 Deltaproteobacteria bacterium | reverse complement strand
TATCGCACGCTGCCTGTCGAATTCGCTCATCACAAACAAACGTCGAATCTTTCTTTGCCGCAGTCTCTTAGGTCAACTAAGGCTAGCTGGTCGCTGAAAAACTCAGTCGGAGTCCTTCGACGGTGCTCAGAGCCCGTCCTGAGTTTATCGAACGAACGGAGGGATTTTGATATCATTGAGGATTTCCGTTCATGCTGAGGTTCTCGAAGCATTCCGAACCTTTTTTCAGCAACCTGCTAGACTTTACGCGAATCGTGTTGCATCTGCCAGGGTTTTTACCTTAACGTTCTAGAGTGATCACCTTCGTCGATATAGAACAAGCGCGCGAGCGGATCAAAGAGCAAATCTATTTTTCCCCGTTCCCCTATTCCGAAACCGTCAGCCGAATCACCGGCAATCGAATTTTTTTTAAACTGGAAAACTTGCAGATAACCGGCTCGTTTAAGGAACGCGGCGCGCTCAACCGGCTTCTGACGCTTACTCCCGAAGAAGCCCGGCGCGGCGTGATCGCTGCCAGCGCCGGCAACCACGGCATGGCTGTCGCCTTTCACAGCCGGCGTTTAAACATCTCTGCAACCATTGTTATGCCCTCTGTCGCTCCGCTCATCAAGGTCACGCGCGTGCGCCAGTATGGCGCCCAAAGCGTTCTGCACGGAAACGACTATGATTCAGCTCTCGCTGAGGCGTTGCGCCTGAGCAAAGAGACGGGACTGACTTTTGTCTCGCCGTTCGATGATCCGTGGATCGTCGCCGGCCAGGGTACTATTGGTCTTGAGCTCTACGAACAAAATCCGGATTTAGATGCCGTTATCGTTCCCGTCGGCGGCGGCGGTCTCATCGCTGGCATCGCGCTGGCGTTGAAAACGCTCAATCCAAAGATCCGCGTGATCGGGGTCCAGGCCGAAGCGGTCCCGGCTATGAAAGCTGCCTTGGAAAAAGGTGAACCGGTTTGCGTACCGCCCGCCACGACGATTGCCGACGGCATCGCCGTGCGCGCCGTCGGTGCGACGCCGTTCGAACTGGTCAAGCGCTATGTGGATGAAATCGTCACAGTCAGTGAAGGCGAGATTGCCAATGCCGTCCTTTTGCTGCTCGAAATTGAAAAAACCGTTGCCGAAGGCGCCGCCGCCGCTCCGCTCGCTGCGATAATCAACAAGAAAGTTTCCCTCACTAACAAGAACGTCGGTCTAATCGTTTCCGGCGGTAACATCGACATGAATTTAATCGCGCGAATTATTGAGAAAGGCCTCATTCAAGATGGACGGTTGAGTCGAATCTCAGTTGTGATCTCGGACCGGCCCGGCAGCTTGGCGCGGCTTTCACAGCGGATCGCCGAATTGGGAGCGAACATTTTGCAAATCAGCCAGACCCGCGGCTTCGGCGAAATGGCCATCGGTGAAACCGAAGTCGAATTGATCCTCGAAACCACCGGCGCCGAGCATATCGAGAGCATCCACCGCGCACTGCGAGCGGAAAATTTCAAAACCAGAAAGGAATGAAACTCTTGTTCTCGAACTAATTCCAGGCAATACTTATCACGCCGAGCACCGCGGTTACGATTAGCGTCATAAGAATCTTCAATCCGATGTCGCGTCCGGCAACACCAGAGCGAGAAAACCTTTAGTTACACTGTTCACTATGGATGCCAGCACAATCGCGTGGACAGCGGTCTGATGCGACAGTCCATCTTTAGCCATTCGGGACACCGACAGGGTGATCGCATCGACGTCGGCGAGTCCGGAGAGGGCCGCTAACGCGTATATTCCGGCCTCTCCGACCCAGGCAATTAAAGCGTGACTGAGCAAAAGAATAAGCGTCAAGAACAATCCGAACTGGAATGCGGGCAGGAGTTCTACAGGGTTGCGGATGGAGAGTTCGGCGTTTGCCGACTCATGACGATGATGACGCAAAAACCAAACGGCGCCGCCGAGCGTTACCAGCGTCATGACCCCTAAAGGTAGCGAGAGCGATATGAGAAGTCTTGGATTTACCACAGCTACCTCAAGGAGAATGCGAGGAAACATGACAGCCGCTGCCAGCAAGATGCCGGCACATAAGAGCGGTCGAATGTTCTCTGTCCCAGATAACCGCGCGAAACTCAGCGTGACCGCCGTCGAGGAAACCATGCCGCCGAGCAGACCCGTCAACAGGATTCCTCGCGTCGCTCCGGCAAGCTTCATAGCTAAGTATCCGGCAAACGAGATGGTGGCAACCAAGACGACAAACAACCAGATGTCGTAGGGATTAAGCGCATTCCAGGGACCGTAGCCGCGATCCGGCAACCAAGGTAAGATCACAACCGACATCAGCAAGAGCTTGAGCGCTGCAAAGAGTTCGGTTTCCTCCAGCTTCTTTAGCCATCCGTGGAGAAAGGATTTGAGACTCAAAATGAGTGTGGTGATCACCGCTCCGCCGGCCGCCACGGCTTCGTGACCTTGCACAGCCGTAGCTCCAAGCGCAAAGGTTAGTAACGCCGCAATGACGGTTGTGATTCCGACATCCCGATCCACGCGAACATCCAGGACGTGGGCCACGATCATCACCAGTGCAATGGCGAGAAAGGAGAACCCAAGAAGAATCGTTCCCAGTTCTTGAGCGAGAAGCGCCCACAGACCGCCCAGTAGACCGAGGAACCCGAAGGTACGGATCCCCGCGACCCGCTCTCCTTCCGTAGCCGAACGTTCCTGCCATCCTCGCTCCGCACCGATCAATAGGCCGATGAAGAGCGACAGCCCGAGTCGTTGCAGCAGCTCCATTCACGAAATGTAGAGTCGATTAGCTTGCGGTTCAAGAAGATCAGAGAGGATTGAAGCGGATCTCGGGAATCCTCGAAGAGGATGCAGCTAGTCAAAATATTTGATTGGCGGCGAAGGGCGCGCGGCGCGGAGTTTGAAAGGAAGGCTAGTCACTCGTTGTCGACGTCGAAAAACTGATCTCTTGGAATCCCGACATGGTGCAGCGCGAGGTTCAGTTGCGCCATCCAATCATTTTGTCCGACTAGTCGCCTGGCCCGTTCTCTAACGATGAAGCAGAGAAGCAAGCAGACGGTCTGGGATGAGGGGTCATCCTTCCGGCAGCGATAATATTAAGTCCACAAAAGCCCGATGTACGAACCCTATATGGGATGTCTCTTGGTTGGCGACCGCTCATTCTGTCAACAACTATCCGTTATGCTACAGCAACATTTGGACTGGACGATTGAACAAATCGGCGGTTTGGATTGTCCGTAACGAGGCGCTCCAAAATTCGGACCGGCCCATTGCGGTCAGATCAACCAATTTCAGCCACGACCAAGCCGTCATTTTCTTAGCTTGGTAACTCGGATACCACTCTGAGTTCGAAACCGCGCGACTAGCGTCGACGCGCCTAAAGTTTGTAGCCAATTTTACGCAATAGCTCCTTGCGCCAAGCGATTCCATTCGCGTCCTCGACGCCTTGGCTCTTGGCGCCATCGATCACTCCCATGATGCCTCGCCCTTGATCGGTCTCGGCAATCACGACCTCGACCGGATTGGAGGTCGCGCAGAAGATGCGACAAACCTCAGGAACCATTTTGATGGCATTGAGAATATTGACCGGGAAAAACCCCGCGCCGAGAAACAGGATGAAACTGTGACCCGCGGAGAGAGCCAGCGCGTTGCGCTTGGCTAATTCAATCATTGATTCATCTGTGCCCGTCCAGCGAACTAGCATTGCGCCCGAGGCTTCGCAGAAGGCGAGACCGAATTTGATCCCGGGGACCGACTGAACCAGCGTTTCGTGAATATCCTCGACGGTCTTGATGAAGTGGCTTTGGCCCAGGATGAAATTGATATCTTCCGGCTTGTCGATCTTAACGGTCGTGAGTTGCATGGCGGCACACCTCTTTAAATTACACGGCGCGCGAGTCTTTCCGCGCCGATAGTGAGGCTATCGAAAACGAAGGGTGCGTTTCAAGTCGCCCTGATGAGAAGCACGGGGGTGCCGTGAGTGCTGAACGATTTTTTTGCGACGCTGCTCAGCATCCAGCGCCCGATACCGGATCTGCCGTGTCGACATGGCGATCAGGCTATTCGGCGTCGTATTGGCCAGGTCGATAATTTTGCCTGCCGGATCGCCTTCGAGAACCATCGGGAGCACCTGTTCAAGGCCCTCAGCGCGCAGCTCCTGCGCCAGCGGCACGAGCATTTCTCCTTACAACCAAACCCCACGTTAATCCGGCCGATTAATCAGAACCGGATCGCCAGAATGGCGCACGACGGTCTCCGCTACGCTGCCCAGCACCCAGCGTTTCACGCCCGTGCGCCCGTGGGAACACATCGCGATCAAGTTATCCGGGGTCTTGCGAGCTAAGGCGATAATTTTGTCTGCAGCGAAACCTTCCTCGGTCGCAAAGGTCACCTTTTCTACTCCGAGCTTCTTTACCTCCGCCATCTTTCTCTCGAGATATTCAGTCGCCTCGTCGCGCACGCCCACGAGCAGCTCGTCGTAATCGACCACAAAGGAAGTCTCGTCGCCCGCATAAGCGTAGTAGGGGATGTGATAGGCGCGGAACAAGATGACTTCCAGCTGCAATTTGTTTGCTACCTCAGCTACCATCGGGATTACGCTCTCAGCCAACTCCGACCCATCCAAAGGTACGATCATCGATTTCAGTGCTGCCTCCGCCTCCGACTTTGCCTCTTCCGTCGCCCGAACTAACATCAAGGGATTTGCCGCAGCGCGCAAAACTTTTTCCGCCACGCTACCCAACAAGAAGCGATCGAGTCCGGAGCGACCATGGGTCGCCATACAGATCAGCGTACCCGTGTCCTCCCCGCCCTTTTCGACGATCACCGCGTCGGCGCGGCCCTTCTCCACTGTGCATTTCACATCAGCGTCGCGGAAGGTGCTGGCGACTCCTCGCAAATAGCCCGCGCTGTTCCTCACGCTGTCTTCGATCATCGACTCGAAGAGACGGGCCTTTTCCGCTGGGATATGGGTTGCCATCTCGGCCATGTCGATGGCAGCCAACAGCTCGACGGGGATTCTCAACTTGCCCACCAGATAGCGAGCATAGGGCAAAACCTTTTCTGCAGTCTTCGAACCATCTAGAGGTATCAGCATCTTTGTATACATAGCCCCCTCCTCTTTACGATCGTCTTTTTGACCTTCTCGATTGTTTTGCGCATAAGATCCTCTCGACTTTAAGCGTAACATATTGCGTGGCCCCTTCTCACGCAACCAACGCAATATTTATGCTATCAGCGGGGTTATAATTACGAGGTGGATAGGTTCCAAGGGTTTCCAATATTTCACTCAGTTTTCTTCGCATAATTGGCAACACATAGATTTGTATTCTCACAAACGGAATTCGTTTCGTGCGTTGGAGCGGGTCGGGTGAAGCAGTGTCTCCAGCGCGTTTTCATCCTGGCATTTGCGAAAACATGTGAGTCAACTGATTTGCCAAGGGAAAGCAGCGATTCCACAATTTCCGGTGCATTCCGAGCGTTATATCGAGAGCAGTCTAGACTAAGTTGGTTCTTTTAACGCCACTGAACCAAAACAGCTAGTGCATGCGACATCGTTTCGCAAGGTTGAGAACGTCTCATCAGAGAGTTAAATTTAAATTCAGCGTAGGTCTCCACGGCACGAACATCACACGTTCTATTCTCGTCCATGCGAGTTCCATCCTTCGACAGATGACATGGCCTTAATGGTCGCAACTGGAAAGGAAATCACATGACAACCAAAATCGCGATTAGCGGCTTTGGCCGGATCGGCCGGCTGGTTTTGCGAAGCATGCTTGCGCGCCACAAAAACGGGCTGATGGTTGTCGCCGTGAATGACATGGCAGACTTAAAAACCAACGCGCATTTGTTTCGCTACGACTCCAATTACGGAGTCTATCCGGGTAAGGTGGAGATCGGCGAAGGCGTCCTCAGTATCGATGGTCACAACATCGCCGTTTTGAATGAAAAGGATCCTTCCCGCCTGCCTTGGAAACGGCTCGGCGTCGATATCGTTATCGAGTCCACCGGCGTTTTTACCGACGCCGCTCACGTGCGTGCTCATTTGGAATCGGGCGCCAAAAAAGCCATTATCACGGCGCCGGCGACGAATGAAGACATCACGTTGGTCCTGGGCGTCAACGACTCAAATTACGATCCGCGCAAGCATCACATCGTTTCGAATGCTTCGTGCACGACCAACTGTTTGGCGCCAGTAGCCAAGGTGGTGCATGATAGTTTCGGTATCGAACGCGGCCTCATGACCACGACCCATGCATACACCAATGATCAACGCATCTTGGATCTGATGCACAAAGACTTGAGGCGAGCGCGCGCCGCGGCGATAAATATCGTGCCGACCAGCACCGGCGCCGCGAAGGCTATAGGTTTGGTCATGCCCGAACTCAAAGGTAAGCTCCATGGACTATCGTTGCGCGTGCCGACCTCGACCGTGTCGATCGTCGATCTCGTCGTTGATCTCAAGAAAGCCGCCACCGTCGAAGCGGTTAACGACTCGCTCAAGCAGGCTGCAAACGGCAAAATGAATGGCATCTTGGCCTATTGTGACGAGCCCTTGGTTTCCAGCGATTTTCGTGGTAATTCGGCATCCTCAATTGTTGACAGCCTTTCAACCGTCGTGCTCGAGGGCAAAATGGCCAAGATACTTAGTTGGTACGACAACGAGTGGGGCTATAGTTGTCGTGTCGGCGACGTGGCAGAATTGATGGCTGAAAAAGGTCTTTAGGAGGTATTCAACATGATCGCCAAGGAGATTATGACCAGAGACATCATTACGGTCGAACCTACGATGCCGGTCAAGAAACTGGCAATGACCCTCATCAAGAATCAGATCAGCGGCGCGCCGGTCGTTGGCAAAAACGGCAAAATCGTCGGCATCGTCTCCGAAATGGATATCGTTGCCAAAAAGGGCAAAGATGTTAAGGCGATCATGAGCAAGAAAGTGATCAGCGTCGCCGAAGACACGCCGATTGAAGAGATCGCTCAGCTCATGAGCAAAAACCGAATTCAACGCCTGCCGGTGATAAACCGCGATAAGATTGTCGGTATCGTCAGCCGCGCCGACATCGTCAACGCGATCGCGATGGGAAAACACGTGACCATATCCAGTCCAGTGTACGATTTGTGAGTTTCCCGTCAGTCATTCCAAATCTTTTTCATCCAGACTGCTGCTCGCAGAAAATTTGACCGGTATCTGCGCGCAGCAAGAACCGCGCGGGTTCCGCGCACGATTCGCGACTAGAACAGGCTCCATCGCTTCTGGGCCCACCGGCGAGGGAACATATTTGCCGGACCCCAAATCGGGCCCAAATCCCCGATGCATCACGCATTAATCGACGGCGCCCGTAACCTTTGACTAAACTGTAACGCAATCAGCGCACATTAACGTTGACAAACTACCACAATCACCCTACTGTGCTGACTACAAACCCTCGATAATCAATAGATAGGTCCAGCATTCATTTCCCGGAGCGGTGGCCGTTTGAGGACCGCCGGCTTGTCCTTCTAATAGTTGCTGCCAATCTAATCTCGCTGAGCGTTTCGCTTTTGCGCGCGGCCGAATGTCACTACTGACATGACAAGGTGAAAAAGATGATCGAAAATGATGCTGATGCCTCGGGAGAATTCCGAGTACTGCCAATCGAAACGGAAAATACCTCCGAGATCGAAATATCGGCGCGCTTGCACACAAAAAGTTGGGCCATCGATACAGTCCTTGACGCGGATATCGAAGTTGACGAACGCGAGTCAGCGGAAGAAATCTCGCACATTGAGGAGCTGAACAGCGCCGCCCAAAGCGACTCGCTGCTTGGGGCACCAAATCCCATCGTCCGTTACCTCCAGGATATACGCCTGGTTCCGCTGTTGAGCCGCGCAGAGGAAATCAGGTTGGCGCAACTGATCGAGGAAGGGGAGAGCCAAATCGTCGAAGAAGCTCTCTCATCGCTTATCGCGCTCCGCTGTGCGCTGGAGCTTGGCAAAACGATTGCCGCCGGACAGGTGAGTATGCGCGACGTCGTCAAGCTGCGGGTGGAGACTTCCGGTGAGCATTTCAGCGATGAGCGTATTCTAAAAGCGCGCTTTCGGGTGGGCATAGGAAAACTCCAGCGCCTGGCAAATCATTGCCGACGTGCCCTTGCCCGGTCGGAGAAATCAGCCACTCTTAAGCGCGGCCGCCTGCCCGACGCGACAATCTTCACGCGCCAGAAAAAGATCGCCACGCTGATCAAATCGTTGGACCTCAACCACCAGCAAATAGACGCCATCATCCAACAACACAGAGAAATCTACGAGCAAGCCCAACGACTCGAAGAAAAATTCCACGGACAGCCGAAACAACGCAAAGAAATCCACGCCGTAGAAAAGGCGATCGGGATGCCGATTGCGGAACTCGGGCGGAAAGTCGAAACGATCCTGCGCAAAAAGGCGCAAGTCGCTGCGGCGAAGAATGATTTCGCCCAGGCAAACCTTCGGTTGGTGGCGGCGATTGCGAAGAAATATTGCGGCCACGGGCTCGCTTATCTGGATCTCATCCAGGAAGGCAATATCGGTTTGCTACGAGCCGTCGATAAGTTCGATTACCGGCTCGGATTTCGCTTTTCAACCTACGCCAGTTGGTGGATCCGCCAAGCGGTCACGCGCTCGCTGTCGGATTACGCGCACACGATCCGCATTCCGGTCCACATGGTCGAGTTGACCAATAAATTGACGCGCACGTTGGATAGCCTTGGGCGCCAAGTTGGCCGCAGGCCCACGCCGGAGGAAATCGCTGCGCACATGGCGATACCGGAAGCAAAAGTTCAAACGGTTTTGAATTTAGTCAGAGAACCGATCTCGCTGGAAACACCTTTGGGCGACGAAACCGGCAACTGTTTGGCCGACGTAATCACCGATGAGCGCGCCGCCGATCCCGAGGCGCTTCTCATGGACGCAAAATTCAAGGAAGAGATGCAAAGAATTTTGACGACTCTTACCCCCCGAGAAGAAAAAATCATCTGCATGCGGTTCGGCATCCGCGAAAAGTCGACTTATACGCTCGAAGAAACCGGCAAGGTATTCGGCATCACACGCGAAAGAATCCGCCAAATCGAGGCGATTGCGCTCAAGAAACTGCGGCGAGCCGATCCGGCACTGCGACAGCTCATGCCAACGACAAAGTAGACTCGCGTTAGGAATGAGTAATTCCCCGCGGGTAAAGATTCAATCCTGCCGATTGTGTTTGCTTTAGAGCCACTGAACGAGTAGCCTAATGACTATGAACATCCGCAGCCGAGAAAGTAAAAGATACACGATAAAAGAATCTTACCGTAAACAGGCCTACGTTGGGGTAGTTAGTTTGGACCTGGGAACAAACTCATGGGCATGGAAAGGCCATGTCGACTTTAATGAGGGCCTTCATTCCATGTTCACCAATCGTACTTTCACCACGGCGATGCAGGCTGAAGACCATATGCGCCAATTCGCGCATCAGTGCATTGATAACCGGCTCAACGCAGGACAACCCTACGGTTTCTAGTTTCCGGTTCCAAAGCGACTTTGGCGAAGCTGACTGAACTTCTTCCCTTTCCCAACGTTTATCTCACAACTGTTTAGCCGAGCGCGCGTGATCTGAGATCTTCTGCCTCACGAAGCGTAAAACGCCTTTGTTAGTAAATTCCCTCGAACACTTGCGTGACGGCCTAGCAAGAGAACTCTTCGCTAACAACAAAGGAACAGGATTGGGCGGAATGAAGAAGGGAGGATTCAAATGACCATCGGAGTCGTATCGATCGGAATGTTACTGTTGGCACTCTGGCTTATGCTGACCGGTCTGTCAGCTCTCATACGCTTTCCAATACCCTCTAAAGCAATGGGAATCCTCGCGGTACTAGCGGGGATCCTGTTGTTGGTGGGAAGATAAGAGCGAAGAAGCGGCGAAGCCGGGATTAGCAACTCTTCGTAGGTGCTAAACTCTTCTCCGAAGTCAGTCGTGATTCCGGGCAACGTTTCGAGGGCGACTTCCGGGTCTTCGTCGATTTCCTGACCTAGGGACGTCGGGATCGGAAAGCTTATGGGACTCCCCGCAGCTTTCATGTCTGAGCCCGAAGATGTCGAGGCTGGCTGACTTTGGTACGGTTGAGAAAGTTCTTCGCACCCGTGCATAAGCGCCAGCAGATTGATTGTTCGAGTCTTTGAGAGACAGTTGACGAACAGAAGGCGAGTAGATTTAACCAAATCGTTAATTTACGTAATTGATTGTCGAGCACGGAAGGATTACTTTGGCACTATGAAGCTATTGATTCAGATTTCTTGTGCATACCATGACTGCCTATTGACCCAGATTACCAAGGCGTCACCCTTGTATTACACGCTCATCAACGGCGCGAAAATCGCTCTCGCCGATATCGGTGGCAAGTCCAAATTTATTGAATTCATTTGTGACGCGGACGAGGCCCGGATGCTCGTGGATACCGCCAAGCAATTTTGCCCTGAGGCCGTGCCTCAAATTGAAGCTGGAAGAAGACTGCCTCTACGTCAGACGGTGTGAAAACTCGTTCTGTGAAAACTCGTTCATAGTTCGATCCTTCGGCTTCGCTCGGGACAGCATGAACCCACCACAAGCGGTTTAGTCGCTAACACTACTTAGCCGGTTCGTCCGAGGCTCTTGCGGGATCAACGGCGAGTTTTCACACAACCTGACATGAGCCGTAACGTTGGCAAAAGTGCGTTATCCGCCGAAGTTGCAAATGAAACAGCTCAGGCCCTGTACGAATCTGAAGGTTGGATTCGGTCCACTGATTTCTATGTGTATGACCTCCCAGCTAAGGGATAACAGGCTCGTGGATTTCGGCGTCGTTCACAGTTCTACCGTGCTCCTGCTGCGAAATCGCTTTCTTTAATGAACCGCCATCCAGCTAAATTGGCTGCTCCCTCGTCATCGGATGCTCCGCTTACCCCTTTCACGTTTCCGACCATGATGTAGTCGTCCGCCGGTATGTAAGTTTTTAGCTGGTTCAGAAAAATGTTCTTCGACATTTCCATTGGGCCGATGAAGCTGAAAATCCGATGCCATCCGGAGACGGTTTTAACCACCGCCGCCCAGTTGCCGTTCAGTCCAACGATGTGTCCTTGGGCTTTAAGATTGCCTACGTTTACAACAGTAATCGGGCCACCGGAAACTTCCAGCGTATCATCGACGTCAAATGCATAGATCTTCATGGTGCGGTTCCGCTTTCTAAGTCTCTTTGAGTTTCACAGATTCTCTACTCAAGTTACTCGCGATTTCACGAAATGTTCAAGGGCGCGTTCGCTGTCTTCGACGATTTCTTGGGCCAAGACATCGGGAAGGTCATTCGGACTCGTCGATGCTTCCGTCTCTAAGTCCAAAGATGTCGAAGCCCAGACAAGACTTCCGGACCCCTTATGCCCTGACTACTTGTCCAGTCAAGCCTTTCGAGATCAGATCACGTGGACCGCCGCGAGCCTGAATGATGCGGAGACATCGTCTCCCTCGCGCAAACTCAACTCCGTGAAACTAGACTTACTCGCCAGCGCACTTACAAAACCACACTCAGCCTGTATCGCGATCCGATAGTGAGCTATCGACGGAGAAATTCTCAGCACATTTCCTCTGATACAAATCTTTTCCTTTGGGCAATTCCGTTCTCCAAGATAGTGATTAACGTCGATGTCCTCGGGGCGAATACAGAGTGTCACCTTCGCACCGGGCGGAAAATCAGCCCTCACTCTTGCGGTTCCCCCGTTGAAGCGCACCGTGGTTATTCCATGCGCTGTTTGTTCAATGACACCCGGTATTCTAGTTTCCATGCCGACGATCGCTGCGACCCCTTCGCTGACCGGGCGCGTAAAAATTTCTCGCTGCGACGCCAATTGAAGTAACTTGCCTTGGCTCAGAACGCCAATACGCTCCCCCAGTGCGGCCGCCTCCTGCAAGTCGTGGGTCACCATGACCGTGGTAATTCTCGTCTCGGCCAAGATCTCCCGCAAATCCAAAAGAAGCGCTTCGCGTGTGGGAGCATCGAGCGCAGAAAAAGGCTCATCCAAGAGGATCAAATCCGGGTCCAAGACAAGTCCTCGCGCCAAACTGGTCCGCTGCGCTTCGCCACCCGAAAGAGTGCGGACTTGCCGCGACGTCAAATGGGCAATGCCGAGTCGCTCGAGCCAGGGCCACAGTTTCTCATGAATCTGATCGCCAGGTAGTCCGCGAAGTTTCAACCCAAGCGCGGCGTTGGCGTACACCGTTCCATTGAGTAACAGAGGTTCCTGAAACACACTCGCCATGCAGCGCCGCATTTCAAGGGAGTTTTTCGGCGTCGCCTGCTCGCCGCGAAAGTAAACGCTTCCGGAACCGGGCTGCTGAAGCAAGCCCATCACCCGAAGAAGCGTGGACTTCCCTGCTCCGTTGGGTCCGATTACCGCGACGACTTCACCCGCATGAACATCGAAAGACGAAACCTCGAGCGCAGTAGTGGCTCCGTGTTGAACGCGGATGTCCCGTAATGCTAGGAGAGCCTCGGCCATCTCATTTGGCCTCGTTGCTGGATATGAGTCAATAAGAAGTTAAGCGCGAAGCACAGAGCAAGAAGTATAAGACCCAACGCGATGGCAATATCGAAGTTGCCTTTACTGGTTTCTAACACCGTCGCCGTGGTCAAAACCCGGGTTTGTGCCCGAATGTTGCCACCCACCATCATCGAAGCGCCCACCTCGGAGATGACACCACCGAATCCCGCCATAACGGCTGCCAGAAGCGGCAGCCGGGCTTCCTTGCAAAGAAGCCAGAGCGCCTGCAGCTTCGAAGCGCCGATACCGAGCAATTGAAGCGCCAGGTTCGGATCGAGACTCTGAAAGCTCGCCATCGTCAGCCCGGCCACAATCGGAAATGCGATGACCACTTGGGCGATAATCATGGCGCTTGGCGTGTAGATGAGCTCAAGAAAGCCGAGCGGCCCGCTGCGCCAGAGTAGAATCGAGATAAAGAGTCCAACAACAACGGGCGGCAGGCCCATGCCGGTGTTGACCAGCGCCACGGCTATGGCGCGACCGGGAAAACGGCTTAACGCCAGCAAGATGCCCAGAGGTATGCCAAGCAAAAGGGAAATCAACGTCGCAGTGGCGGAGATTTTGAGTGAGAGCCAGGTAATGGCCCAAACTTCGCTATCGCCGCCGAATACAAGCTCGACCGCCTTGAAGATGCCTTGCCAGATCAGCTCCACGGGCTAAACTCCCAGCTCCTCCTCGCGCTTACCCGCGACGGGCACGAAGAGGGGCTGGCCGAATTTTTCCACGCCGAAGCTCTTAATCACCGATTGCGTTTGCGGTGCGACCATGAAATCGGCGAACGCCATGCCGCCCGCAGTGTTGATTCTCGGGCCGTTCGCTGGATTGACTTCCATAACGGAATAGATGTTTAGGAGCGCCTTGTCCCCCTGCCCAAGAATCGGCAAGATTATACGACTTCCGAGAGCCAAGTAGGTACCACGGTCGGTAATCGTGTAGGCGTTGCGCTCGTTGGCGATGCCGAGCGTCGCGCCCATCCCTTGACCCGTTTCGATGTACCAGTCTTCCTTCGGTTCGATCCCCGCTTCCTTCCAAAGCGTTTTCTCCAGATTATGTGTGCCGGAATTGTCCCCGCGCGACACGAAGCGAGATTTGGATTGCTCGATCAGCCTCAAGGCCGCACTCGCCGTCTTCGCGGGCTTGATCTTCGCCGGATCACTTCCGGGACCGATGATGACAAAATCGTTGTACATGACGAGCCGCCGATTAAGCAATTTGCCCTCGGCAACGTATTGTTTCTCTAGACTCGGCGCGTGGACCAGGGCTACATCGGCATCTCCCTTTGCCGCCAGCGCCAGCGCCTGACCGGTGCCCACTGAAATCGTTTTGACTGTGTAGCCGGTTTGTTTTTCGAAAAGCGGGACCAAAATGTCAAGCAAGCCCGAGTCCTGTGTGCTCGTTGTAGTCGACAGAATTACGTTTCTGTCTTTCGGCTCGGCGCTCGGCGCTAGCTTCAAAGCAGAAAAGCTAGAGAAGGCTGCCGCAAGACATAAGACTACAGTATTGAGTCTTCGCATGTGCCCCTCTGCTTCGACTCAAGCTCCATTCCTTGGCCGAGTCTTCACGCTGCCGTGTTGCCGCCTCTCCGCCCACTCGGAAACATTGACTCCAGATACTCGCCGAGTATCCGGCAAACGTCGATCGCCGACAAAATTCCGGCTAATTTTCCCTGGCGTTGAACAATCACCGACCCGATGCGCCGCTTGGCCATCTCAGAGACGACTTCATTTAGCGGCGCACGAAACGGCACGATATAAGGATGGGGAATCATAATGTGGCGTGCCTGAATTGTATCCTTTTCCGACTCCGGTGCTTCACGCTTGACGTGGTGATGTAAATCGCGCTCCGACACGATGCCAATGACCTCGCCCTTCTCCTGTACCGGCAGGTGACGGATGCTGTGTTCATCCATCATGCGCTCCATTTTCGCCGCCGTATCGTCGACTTCTACGAAGTAAGGAAAGGATGTCATCACGGCGCCAACGATAGGCATCTTTTTGTGCTTGATCATGTCGTTCACTCCCCGCTTAAACCTTACCCTTCGCTTTCCCTCACCCGCCGCTACGCGGCGGCCTCTCCCAAAAGGGCGAGGCACATATAGATCATGTTCGCTTCATTCACATCACGCCATGTCTAACGCCAGCGCAAGATAAAGGCTTTCCATCATCTCGTCGGTTAAGAAATGCTCATTCATCCTGCCTGGGCGCAGCGGGCTCGAGAAATTCGCCGGGCAACGGTACTTCCTGCACCGAACCATGAACCGCGCGCATGCTGTAGGCTTGCGCACCGCGCTTGGAAGCTATGACCCGGTGAATTTCACTGCCTTTGAAATGGACGCCCGTCCAATCTTCGATGGCAACTCCCGCCGAGATTTCACCGGACGCGAGGAGCCGATGATACGAGGGCCGTCGTTGCGCCTCGCCGTCGTAATGCGGGCAGCAACTTCCCGGCAGAAAGCCGAGACACTCCAGTGGCCGCAAGCCATCGGAGAAAGAATCCGTAAGCCCTTGGTCGAACCAGCAGATCGCGCCCGCGCTGACACCCGTGAGCACGATGCCCGCCTCCCACGCCTCCCGGAGAATTTCCGTCACACCCCAGTCACGCCATACGGCGAGCAAGCTCTTGGTATTGCCGCCACCAACATAGATCACATCCTGATTGAGCAAGAATGACCGGAGCTCCGGAGTTCTTTTAAAAAAAGTTAGAACCGACGGACGGCAGCCGAGCTTCAAAAACGCCGAGTAGAAACTCGCAACATAATGATCCGGCTCGCCACTCGCCGTGGGAATGAATGCAACGCGCGGAGTTTCCGCGCCGGTCTGCCGAATCACGTATCTCTCAAGCTCGAGATTTTCCGAGTCTCGGTAGAACCCGCCGCCGCCGATGGGAATGATTTGTTTTTCCTTGTTGGACACGGGAGTTTCTTATACTGATTACGACCTTTAATTGGCTATACCTACAAGAAGTTCCTAAGGACCGATTGACTCGAATGATTCGTTCACGCGCGCATCTGCGGAACGCGCTTGCACGTCTGGCGCTTGTTAAGCTCTTTCGACATACCGGCAAAACACCCGATCAGCGGCCAACATCAGAGCGACGGTCAATATGCCTCGCAAGTCCAGGCATCCCCGCCCCAATTATCGACGCCGCCAATGATCATGTCTCGCGCATCGAGCGTCAATGCGGCGCCGGCCGGCATCGAGGGCGCGCCGGGATAGCTCAATACGCAAATCTCCTCGTAAGGACCAGTGATTGTCTCCGCCTCGGGCAACTCGATCCAGCGGTCTCGGCTGCCGGTGCTCACCACCGCGTTCGCTTCCGGAACATAATAAAGCAACGGCGAATCCACGCCATCCTTGCCGCCGTATTCGTAGGTCACTAACGTGGTCTTGATGCCGCGCCGCTCGCAAGCGCGTATCGTGAGCATAACCTCGACGAAGGCGTTGCCCGAGCCAAGCCACGTTACCAGCGCCGCGTCGGCTCCGACCTGCGCTGCGAGCTGAGCGGTATTGAGAGCGACGACTTCTTTACCGTGGAAACTGTCATAGGAAATCCGTTCGAGGATCACACCTGCAAAACTCAATCGGCCCTCGGCCTGCTCGCGATATAGTTCCAAGGCGAGCGGATGGTTCTGCCAATCCCACGTCGTTGGATAATAGCCGATCCCACGCGTGGTGTTGGTCGTCATCGCGCCGTCGAGCAGCTCGTTAGGATGAATCAGAGTCGCCAGTGACTCACGAATCGGCAGGCCGTAATAACTCACGCCGGAATGGGGCTGACCGCCGTTGGTAATACAGCCTTGTATCAACACGACGCGCGGGCTTGCTCGCTTCGTGTCATCCAACTCATAGTGTTGCACTTGTTCGGACGTGAGCCCTTGAGTCACTTCCGCTAACCTTTTCGCGACTTCGAATTCGGCCTTTTGTATCGCACTGTGCGCTTCGAACTCGCCTAACCCTTCTTTGAGCGTCGTAATCAAAACAAGGTGGACAAATTTACTGAACCGCGACGCCTCGGCACCCGGACCCCACATGTCGAGGATGGCGCTGCGCTGCACGCCCGTACCGGCCCGAATCGTCCCTTCGTAAGCCGCCGTGGCAAGCACGGTCATGCCGGATAAGCGGTGTGTCAAGCCGTTGCCAACACCCTCCACCGGACCGATGGTTCCCGGAAAGACTTGAGCCTCACCACCAATCTTCACTCTCGGCTCAACGACATCGCGAATACCGGTAATACGCACGTGATCACCCGGTGAAACCACCTCGAATCTCGCGAACCGGAAAATCTGCGATATCGAGTCTCATATTTTTTTTTGGCCTGGACGACAGTTAGCTATAGCATTCACTGAAACGATAATTCGCTCGCCACTCAAAATCCTTCCTTCTCCAGCTTCCGTGCGATGCGGTCATCGACGAGATCCTCGACCTTAAGTTTGGCGAATTTTGCATCGGTCTTGGCCAGAAGTTGCAAGGCGCTTTGTATCCCCTCTTTGGTCGGAATAATGCTGCGATCGTAAAGCACGCTTATTCTGTTGTACAGATCTTCGCCGCTGTCCGTCGGAGCGAGCCGCAGCCACTTCCTCAAACTACGGATGACTGCCGGCTGA
>VBKY01000352.1 GCA_005879255.1 Deltaproteobacteria bacterium | reverse complement strand
CGAGAAACGCGCCGAACGAAATCAAGAACGTCCAACTGCCGCCGAACGCAGCGATCCGATCCGCTAGCCGTTCGCCGAATGTCCAGTCTCCCTCAAATACCGTATCGACATCCTTTGAAAGCGTTTCGTGTTCGCGAAGACTGTGCAGCACTTCATGCTCAAGGCAACTTAGATCGCCTTTTTCGGATTCCAGGAGTGTGTGGACGTATTTGGAACGATAGTGGTTGAGATCAGGTCGACAAATAAGTTTATCCGCCGACCATTCCGGATGCTCGCGCAGAATCTCGTTGGCAATCACATCGCGCACTGCCACCCCGGGCACCAAATCGCGCAAGGGAAAACTCTTGCCGCATACAGCACAGGTTTTGGATTCTTTGGCGTTGGCCATTGCGCTGTGCAGAGTTAGCCGCGATACCGAACAACGATTATTTTTTGTCTAAAAAAGTTAGCCGCTCGGCCATGGGCGTTTCAGGAAAGACATAGCCGCAGGCGCGGCAGGTGCGGAGCTTTTCGTCGGCGTTGAATTCGGCATAGACCGTGGAAACTTGCGAGGGGATATTTCCCTGGTTGACGACTCGCGACAGCACCAGATTATCGCACTTCTCGCAAAACCAGGCGAATTCTTCTCTCTCTTCCTCGCGCCGCTTGCGCTCTATCACCAGACCCCAGGTATTTTCAAAACGGCGCGGTGAGTGCGCCAAGCCGCCGGGACAAACAAATATTTCTCCTTCTTTGATCGTCACGGCTTGCCGACGTTCGCCTTCGGGCTTGAGCACGAGCTCCATGTCGCCTTGGACCTGGTAAAAAAACTCGTCTCCGGGTTCGATGTGAAAATCGAGCCGCGTATTCGGCCCGCGCAAGATCATGACGAGAAAATCCTTGTGATGAACAAGAAGCTGGTTAGTACGGAAAGGAGGGTTGAAGAGCGACTGATTTTCCTCGGCCCAACGTTTGAGATGATAGGTGGAGAGTAGTTTCATGTAATCACCCCTGGAGTGATGGAGTACTGGAGTGTTGGAGTGATGGGATTCCGGAGGGGCCCCAACACTACTTTACTACTGTTTTGCTTGAATCCTCGTAGTGTTCGTTGCTTTCTTTGACAATTAGACTGTCGACCCAATCTCCATCGATCTTCTTTCTTTCGAGACTTTCAACAAGTTTCAGTAACCCATTCTCGAGCTTGAAGGCAAGATCTTTAGAGCTGCGAACTCCTCTGCGGTCATTTGTCCGGCCTCGCGATAGACGTGGAGTCCGGAGACGCTTTCACCAAGTGACCCCATGCGATGTTTAGAAAGTTGAGATATTCACGAATCGATTTCCGGCAATATCCTTCTGCAATATTGCGATGAACCGAATCGCTCGCCGCTATTGCCTGTGAGCCTACCCGTCTCAGTTCGTATGGCCAATTCCGGAATACGCGGCTGGTGAGCCGATAAAATTCGATCGAATCCTGCCACACTCTCAGCTGTTGATAAGCACGGTTCTCATTCTTAAGCACCCAACACTCCATTACTCCAACACTCCATCACTCCAACCTCTTTAACTTCCCGCACTCTCGCGCCACGCCGTCGGTTAATGCCCACCAGATGGACAGTCCTTTGCGCAATGCCCTTAAGACTCGCACTTGCAGCTCATTGGTCGTCGCGAATTGCTCCACTAACTCATAGCCGATGTTGCTGTGCTCGGTGTCGGCTTCACCATGCTCGGCGAAGAATTCGATATCGTGCGGCTTCAAATCGTAATGATCCCGGAATGCTCGGAAGAACTTGCCGCCGGTCAATTGATTGGAAAACTCGTTGCAGCAATTGGTCGACGCCACCTGTTCGAGAATGTGGTTACTTCTGAGCGCGATGTCGAGCCAGCCGACCCGTGCCAGAACGGTTGTCGGCAAGAAATCCTCTTCGGTCTCGCAGCGCTCCAATTCCTTGGCCGGAATGCCGATGCTTTCACCGAATCGGAGAAAAAGCGCACGGTGGCCCAAGACCGGACGCGGCGAACCTTCGAAGTATTTGTAACCGACTTCGGAATGAATAATGTCGACGAATTTTTTATGAATCTCAGGATCGTGGATGCCGGACAATTGGCAGCGCACCAACTTCGCCGTATTGATCGCGACGTTGTAGGCAAATATCCCCCATGCCTCTTTCGCCCAAACTCGAATAGCCGCTAACGGTAACTTGCCCTCGTATAGATCGAGATAGAACGGGTGATGCAAACGCGCGTGGCCTTTCTTTACTTCGTCCAAGAGTACATCGCAAAGCTCCTTCGTCGACAGCGTCTTTCCACTCAATACTGCTTCAGCAGACATGTTCACCTCGAACAACCGTTGAATTTGTGAAGCCGGAGTTGAAAACCGCCCTACCGTTTACGTTTCCTACGCTCGTCAAACTTGAACTTGTTCGCGTTGCAAGCAATCTCGATGCGATTACCGTCGGGATCGAGAAAGCTAATCGACCGATTACCGGCAACCACCAAGGTTTCCGGCCCGCTTACGATAGGAATTTTGCGCCGCTTTAGGACGGGATGGATCCTATCGATGATATCGTTCGAGTCGACGTAGATGCAGAAATGATGCAGCTTGGGCACGCCATTTTCCGCCGCATGTTTCGCGCCCTTCGGCAAAGCCTGCAATGCAATATCGTGATGTTCCTTGCCGTAACTCAAAAAGATCATCTTCGTTCGAAGATTGCGGGCGGAAACTCTCAGGCCGAGAATCGAACGGTAAAATCGTGCTGATTTTCTAAGATCCGCCACATTGAGAACGATATGTCCCAGCGCTCCATTTTGTATGTTCATAGGAGGCCTCAATAAATAACGGCGATCACTTTCTGTCAAGTCGCCTTCAGATCGATTGGCTAATCCATTTGACAACAGTTTCGTTAATACGACATATTCCGCGCGGACACATAGAAAAGAGGCAATAGCAATGAAACTCATGGTGGTGATGGGCGAATACCCGCCCGAAGAAGATGAGCGGCGCAGACAGGCCGTATTGAAATGCGCCTCTCCAGGCACGGAGATCGGCTTCTGTGTAATCAAAGCGACGTTCTTTCGTCGCTCCAACTCTCAAGTCAATTCCCTTTCTGCGGGCCCCCTCGTAGCGGAAGTTGCTCAAAAGGCGGAAACCGACGGCTACGATGCTTTGGTGCCATTCGGAACTCTGGATGCCGGAGTTGAGTTGGCGAGGAATTTGGTCCGCATTCCCATCGTAGGCGCGGGACAGTCCGTTCTGCATCTCGGCGCGCAGCTGAGCAGCCGTTTGGGCGTGATCGCCTATGAAGACAAGAGCATTCCTTTCATGCGCAAGCAGATGCATGCGTGGCGGGTCGCCGATTCGGTCGTCGCCATTCGCGGCATCGGTATCCCACTCCCTGAAAGCACAAAGAGCCGCGGCGCCATGCGCGAGCGATTTATCAAAGTGGCCCGTGACCTGATCGACAATCACGACGCCGAGATCATCGTGCCCATGGGCGTCACCATGGTGCCGGTGCAGTATTCACCGCAAGAATTCGAAGAGGAGCTCGGCGTACCGGTGATGGACGCGCTTAAAACCAGCATTCAGACCGCCGAGATGATGGTGCGCATGGGGCTGACTCACAGTACCAAGACGTATCCCCCGGCGACAACGAAATGATCGGGGCCTCGAATTATGAGCGGTATCTTTGTCGCAATCCCCGTCGCTCCGGCCGAGATTTTTCATGTTCTTGATGGCGTCCTTCCCAATGAGGTCAAACTCTCCTGGAACGAATCACTCCTTGCCGCTCCGATAGAACCGAATCTGCACTCTTTCCACCGTCGCCATTCCGTCTTTGATCGCGCCGTCAATGACGGGAACGAAGGCGTCGATTTTTTCTGCCGTGTCGACGATTTCAACGATGATGGGCAGATCGGTCGACAGCTCCAGGATCTTTGCCGTGCGCACGCGGCTGCGCGCGCCGAAGCCTTCCACGCCGCGCAGCACCGTCGCCCCGGCCAATCCATGTTTCCGCGCCTGCCGAACAATCCACTCGTATAGCAGCATGCCAGCGTGACGATCGCTCTCGCCGATAAAGATTCTGAGCAACGAGCCTTCACTTGGAAGCGTCATGATCAACCTCCCATGGCATGCGCTAAGACATTGCCGACCCAAACGGCGACGAGACCGAATACCAACTGTAAGCCGATATTGGCCAGCGCCGCCACAGTTTGGGTGTCGCGCGCCAATGAAAAAGTTTCCAGGGCAAAGGATGAAAACGTTGTGAAGCCACCGAGGATGCCAACGAAAATAAACAGCCGCACATCCGAGGTGAACGCCGCCGCTCTTGCTTCCGCAAGTCCCGCCAAAAAACCGATCAATAGACAGCCCAGCGCATTCACCGCCAGCGTCCCGTATGGAAACCACTGGTTATCAAGCACCCGATGAACCCAAGTGCTGAGCCCAAAGCGCAGCACCCCACCGATAAAACTTCCTACACCCACCAACATGATTTCAATCATAGGCCTTCCGATCTCGCCGGCACAATAAAAAACCCCTACTTCAAATCACTCGAAGTAGGGGTCATCAACTCGCAGCTGCGAATGGTTTAACTGGCGAACCCCATCGCCGTTATCGTTTTCGCCATGTTGACTATAAAGTCCGCGTCAAGTCAATCTGACCCTAACGTTATCCAAATATCGACATGACCTTTCGAAAGAATCGCGCCAACCACCAATATGGAAAAATGACGAAATGCAATTAAGGCATATGGCGCCGGAGATCGTATTTCCGAGCCCGCGAAACCCTAGAATAGACCACCGAAAAAGTCTAGGATGCTGACCAGGGGAAACACAGTTTCGATTCTCACCCGGTAACTTGGTGGTTCATCCGATCTGATCGAGGTGGCCATGAAAATCTTCTTCCGGAAAAACATCGCCCTCTTAACAACGAGCTGCTTTGCGGTCTTGCTGTCTGTCGCGGCGCCGGTCGCGATGGCGCAAACAACTGGAAAGATTTCCGGCGAGGTAATCGATCACGCGCTTGCCCATGGAACCGCGTTGGTGCTCGTTGGTTTGAACACGCCGTGGCAAATGGAGTCAACATTGAGCGAAGATCAAGTCAACGCTCAGCGCGACGCCATCGCATCCATCCAGAAGAATCTGCTCACCGAATTGGAAGGAAGAAGC
>VBKY01000351.1 GCA_005879255.1 Deltaproteobacteria bacterium | reverse complement strand
CAGCCATGGCGAGAACATCAAAAACCGTCTTGGCAGCGGTAAGGTCTATTATCCCGGGTTTGAGCACCGCCCCAATCACGGAAACCCGCTGTCGATATTCAGCAATCATGACCCCCACTTGGGGACTATAGATGTACTGGTCGTAGCGCTTTTTTAAATCCCGCTCCAGCATACTCGCCGTCATACCAGAGACTTTTATTTCGCCCAGTAATGGCAACGACAACAGACCTTGCTGGCTAACCCGGAGCGTCAGAATTCTTGGCGTCACTTTGTCTTCGGCCGAAACATTAAAGAGAGTTATCTGCAAAAGATCTTCGGGTCCAATTTGATAGTCTGCTATCCCCAGACCGGTATGCAGCGCCAACGTACCTAGCGCCCTGTTTATTTCCGAAGCCCCCGTACTACCGGCATTCGGAGACTGTGCATTTAGCATGGTTGGTTGAATAGCGTTTGGCGTGCAGGAAGTGAAGAGCATCCAAGATACTATGGCGATGAGAAATCCGGATGCGAAGAATTTTAGAAGCGGCAAGAAAAACGCTCGGACAGCGATGTTTGCGTGAGATTTCATGGATATAGCTCCGCCGTGTCGGCCTAAGCCTCTTTTAAATTTCCCGACACAGAAGACGAAACTTTAGAGTCTCGTCACTAGAACACGACGGAGAAACTCGTTCTCCGTACCGAACAGTTCGTGAGAACAGTTGGTTTTTCATGAATATGAGGTGCGTCAAACACGAAAGTTTCTCAATAATCTGTAATGAAACCAACCATACGAGGTCGAGTTTTGAAATCTTGCCTTAACTTTTGACTTCATCCCGGGGGGTTTTAACGCGAAGCGAAACGCTTAGGGTCTGGCCGGTTGCGCTTGAGTCACCCAACTTGCACTTATGAACTGAACGGGAACGTCAACATTTGTTTCTCTATTAAGTAGCTGCAATAGCACTTTCACACGGCCCCTTGCGTTAGGAGGTTCCTTGATAATTCCAACCAATCCGTCAAATGGCCCACCCGCAATAGAAATTTTCTGGCCTACCTCGACGTTGCAACGAGCCGCTATCATTCCATCCGCTCCTGTTTGACCCATAAGAAACTCCATGATCGAATCGTCAACAATTGCCGGGGTTCCATTGAAACTCACCAACCGCTTTACTCCGGGACACCAAACGATAGAGCCGCACTCCTCTGAAACGATCTCACAGCGAACGAAAAGGTAGTTTGGAAAAAGGGCAACGACTTGTTTCTTGCGCTTCGTTGCTTTGGGCAAAAAGAGTTTAGGGAAGAAAGTATGGATTCGCCTCAGTCGAAGATTCAGTTCAGCGTACTCTTCCTTTTGCGGTTTTGTGTAGACCGCAAACCAGTGCTTCTCAGATTCAGCCATTTTTTTTCGCGGGTTTCTCCGGTTGTGCCAAATTTGTCCGCAATCACCGTGCCAGTGGCACTGGACCTTGTCTAAGTATCGCCGAGAGAATAACTTGACGTTTTTTTTTGTGAACTACGTAATTGTTAGACCGGCATTAAATCGGAAGAGTTTGTCCGATGCTTCTTCAAACATACGAAAAAAAATATTTTTTTTCATCGGACGAGTTCGTCCGATCGGACAGGAATTGTGGTCTAGTTTTTAAGAAATTCCGTGGCAACCCATGTGATTTCTTACAAAATTCTTTCGCAACGTAAGAGAACCGGGCTCTGTGACCGTTAGCAACGGGAACGCTCACCAGTGATCCGAAAATCATTTAGGGAAGAACAACGGTAAATTGCCCTAACAGTGGTTCAGCGTACTGAGAATGGGCACACTCGCCCTAGAGCTGAAGATTGCAATGGTTGCGTGAGCGGGGCTTGGTTGGCGCCGCCGCAACGACGCGCATGTCGACTTTAGCATCGGAGACAACCTCGCTTATTGGGAAAGGAACTCTGTGTTGGTTGGATTCGCACCGCGCTACTAGCACAGACAGCCAGAGGGTTCCCTGGCTCTAAAGGACGTACCTGCGGTTGTAACTGGAGACCTGGCAAAATTTCTTCGAGCCTGGCCGTCTTCTCTTTCCGGCGGCTTGCCGGTAACTCTAATCCATAGGATATCTTACGTGATATCTGAATTGCCTCTCCGTAACCCTAAGTCCGAGTTCGATTCTCGGTGGGCGCGCCACGCTGATTCACATTCGGATCTCGCCAACCATTCGATAGCCAAAAGAGCGGGTCGCCCAAAACATTAGCCCGAAGGACTGTCCGGTCTTTTCGGAGTCAAGACTTAAAAGAGCAAAATGCTTAGACTCAGATCAATTGGAATCAACCGTGGGATTTCCTCCAGCTTTTGTTTCCCAAGCCTGCAAGTGCTTACGTATCCTTTGTGAGTTCAAACCGAGCACGAAACAAACCGACTCGAAGGAAAACAAACGGTCGCGATCGTTGGCAAAAAACCACGCTCGATCGGCACTGAACCTTTTGTTCGGCTTGCGGAGGTTTTTCCGGTAATTCAGCAGTGCGTCTTTCAAAACCGCCAGCATGAGATCTTGCTCAGGATGTTGGTGGTCTCTGCGCTTGACGGTATCCCAATAATTGGCACTTGAACCGCCGTCGATTTCTTTATGTTGGATCACCCAATTGAAATCCATGGGTATGCTCCTTTTTGATCGAATCGAGTGCGGCGGCGGATGGAACTAGCCATCCGCAATCTTGCACTGTCGACGACACTGACACTATGCACGGTGAAAGGTTACGCGGAGATTAACCGATTGCAAAATCTTGGCGAATTTTGCCATACACGTGACGCCTGCGTGCGACGTCAATCGCTTGAATACTGCCGCAACTGAACAACCCTCGGCTCCAAGCCGAGGGGTTTTCAATTTGTCGACTGGAAGTCGATTCTTGTTTCCGTCATTCCGGCGGAAGCCGGAATCCAGGCGGTTCTCGAAGTTGAACCGAAAACGAACCTGGATGCCGGCGTTCGCCGGCATGATGAACTTTCACTTTCGCTTGAAGGCGAGGGATTTCAACCATCCCCGATAGAGACATTAAATAAAGATAGGCTGTGAAGATTTACGACTCGACGTAGGTCTTGTTGACAGTATTGACGGATGGTGGGTAAGACGCGCACGGCAGCGTAACCGTGGCCGGTGTCATCGCGCGCCGACAGTTCCATTCGATCTTCGACCTACCGCGGTTATAGCGCCGCGAAGTTCGAGTCCGAAGGCATGAGTTATTGGGCCATATCCGACCTAAACACGGATGAACTTGGCAAGCTCGCCAACCTGCTCCAAAGCCCGCTGAAGTAAAAAGTATCAACGCACCGCAAAAGAGAACCCATACTTGAGTCTAATTGCGTCGTGAATGGAATTTTTTCTTGGCCGCGCGGCTTTGACGTGTTACACTCCGAAAAACAATGGTTCCGAACAAAATCTTTTATACTAAGGGAGTCGGGGTTCATAAGGAAAAACTGGCTTCGTTTGAGATGGCGCTACGGGTTGCCGGTTTGGCGCACTGTAATTTAGTTCTGGTCTCGAGCATCTATCCGCCGGGTTGCAAGATTATTTCTAAAGAGGAAGGACTAAAGCTTCTAAAACCTGGTGAGATCGTATTTGCGGTTTATGATCGAGAAAGTAACAACGAGCCGAACCGCCTGATTGCAGCTTCCGTCGGCGTGGCGATCCCCGCAGATTCTTCCATGCATGGGTATCTTTCGGAGCACCATGCGTTTGGCGAGACGGACGAAAAAGCAGGGGACTATGCCGAAGACCTTGCCGCTAGCATGCTAGCGACCACCGTGGGGATCGAATTTGATCCTGAATCGGATTGGGACGAGCGGGAGCAATTATTCAAGATGTCGGGAAAGATCGTCCGCACCACCAATATCACTCAGTCAGCGGTCGGCAATAAGGATGGCCTGTGGACAACGGTCTTCGCGGCGGCAGTTTTTATCAACGACGACAATCTGTCTTTTGACGCGGAAAAGTCCGTCACCGTGAACAGTAAGGCGCCGCTTCAGGAAGATATTTTGAGACAAACGTTACAGGGTCAGTTTAAAAATGCCCAAGGCGCCGACAAGCTGGCTCTTCGTAATAGAGAACCGGACAAGTCCGCAGTCGAGCAGACAAGACCCGTCCCGTCGACAAAAAAGAGCCTTTCCTAAACTCGCCTGTTTCTGTTCCAAGTCGTTTTACCTTTCCGGGAATTCCCAAGGCACATGCACGGTCTCGAGTCGTCGGCAGGCAGTGATTTAATTTCAAACAGACAATGCCAGTGTAACGGCTTTGTTCACGTGAAGTGCCATCGTGTCGAATAATCTGACCGAAGTGTCATCAACGTGAATGAGCAACGGGAGCTCCGTGCAAGCCAAGACCACAGCGTTGGCGCCCGCTTCTTGAAGGTCGAGAATTATCGTCTGCATTTTTTTCTTGGATTCAGGAATTAGCTTCCCCACGCACAACTCGTTAAATATGACGTTGTGGACGTACTCTCGAGATGCTCGGTCGGGAATCACGATATCTATTCCTTGGGCACGAAAGCTTTCTTTATAGAATTCTTGTTCCATCACGAAACGCGTCCCCAAAAGGCCAACTGTGGAAATCCCCTCCCTCCCGACTTCTGCCGCGGTGACATCGGCGATGTGTAGCAATGGGATCTCTATTGATCGCTGTACTACCTC
>VBKY01000202.1 GCA_005879255.1 Deltaproteobacteria bacterium | reverse complement strand
GCCCTCGGCGAACGTTTGACGCCTGGCATTCGCTCGGAATATTTTCCGCTATTGTTCAGCGAGCCTCGCGTCGGCAGTCAGCCGAACGCGGGACTGGATCTCGCTTCGGCTCCCGGTGTTTTGGCTGTTCTCAATTCCGCGCGCGACACCGGCCGTGTAACTGCCATGCTCTCCGCCCCGTGGCCGCCCGAAAAAAGTGATCGACGCCAGGTCTTTGTCTATTCTCCGGTATATATGGATCAAATGACCGACGGCTCTTTGGCCGAACGGCGCGAGCATATGCGCGGTTTCGTTCGCGTTGAGGTCCCTATTGCGGAATGGGTTCAGACTATTCTGGCGGCGAGCGCCTTACGGCAGCGCGAAATATTTGTCTTCGATCTCACCGACGAAGATGAGCCGCTGTTTCTCGCCTCTTCGGTTCCTTGGTCGACTCCGCCGAATGAAACTTTGCCCGCGGTCAGCGCACAAAGGCTGGCGCAGCTTCAATCCGGTCCGAATCATGCCGTGGTGATCGAACTCGGCGGCCGCCAATTGCTATTTTACATTCTGGGAATCATGGCGATTGGAGCGCTAATTACCGCCGCGCTGATCATTTACTTGATGATGCGAGATCGAGCGTTGGGGCAAATGCAGCAGGCGGAAAAGCACTATCGTGAGCTGTTCGAGGCGGCGCCGGCGATGTATGTGACAACCCGCGACGTAGGAGGAACCCCGATTATTTCTGACTGCAACGAGTTGTTTTTGAAGACTTTAAAATACGAGCGGAAGGACGTTATCGGTCGTTCGCTCGCCGATTTTCACTCGCCGGAATCGCGGATAAAATTACTCGGCGCAAACGGCTATCGAGACGCGATGAAGGGCAAAATCGTTTCCGGTGAGCGCGAGCTTCTCGTTAGCGACGGCCGGACCATTCCCGTGCTGCTGCGCGGCGACCCGATGGCGAACGACGCGGGTGAGATTGTCGGCACGCGCGCCATGTATGTGGATAATAGCGAACAGAAATTTGCCGAAGAGCAGATGCGCTTGGTCGTCGAATCTCGACAAAAACGGCATGATCACGCTGGTCAACACGCATGTCGAGCAGCTATTTGGCTATCGGCGTGAGGAACTGCTTGGCAAGTCCGTCGAATTTTTGATACCGCATCGCTTTCGCGGATCCCATCCGCGCCAGCGTGAAGAGTTTTTCAACGACGCGAGGGCGCGCATGATGGGTGATGGCCGAGAACTTTTCGCGTTGAAGAGGGACGGCAGCGAGATCCCAGTTGAAATCGGATTGAATCCAATCCATACGCGGCGCGGCATGCAAGTGCTGGCCTCAGTGGTGGACGTGACCGAGCGCAGACGGGCGGAAGGAGAAATTCGCGCGCTCAACATTACCCTGGAGCGGCGGGTGGCTGAACGGACCGAAGAAATTCAGGCTTTGAACGCCGGCTTGGAGCAGCGCGTGGCTGAACGGACGAAAGAAATCGAGGCGGAAAACGCCCAGCGAAAGTTGATTGAGAGAGAACTCCAGCACGCGCATGACGAGCTCCAGCGCTCGGTTCTGGAGTTGGAACGGCGCAATCAAGAGATGAGATTGGTCGGCGAGATGGTTGAGCTCCTGGAGTCCTGTCGCACCCTCGAGGAAGCTTACGAGGTCGTCACGCGGCGGATTCTGCATCTCTTGCGGGACACCAGCGGGGCGCTTTATATGATCACCCCATCCCGCAATATGCTTGAATACGTGGGCCGTTGGGGTGAGTCGGCTCTGGAGTACGATAAGACATTTGATCCCGAAGATTGTTGGGCACTACGTCGCAACAAGCCGCATGGCATGGAATCTGAGACATCCGATCTGATTTGCAAGCATGTCGAAGGCGCCAATTGCGCGCCGGGAGCCTATCTGTGCATACCCATGGTCGCGCACGGTGAGGTCATGGGTTTATTGCATATTCGATATGCCAATGAGAATAAGAACGCGAAAAGTATTATTGCCAACTCGGCGAAGGCGGCGACCGAGCAACTGTCTCTAATACTGGCGAATTTACGCTTGAGGGATACCCTCAGGAACCAGAGTATTCGCGACCCGCAAACGGGGTTGTTTAATCGCCGGTACATGGAGGACTCGTTGGATCGAGAGTTGAGCCGAGCCGAGCGCTCCGGAAAACCCGTGGTGGTGGCGATGCTCGATATCGACCATTTCAAGCATCTCAACGATAACTACGGCCACAGCGCCGGGGATGCAGTGTTACGGGACTGGAGCAATCTCCTAAAATCCAGATTTCGCGGCAGCGATATCGTGTGCCGCTACGGAGGAGAAGAGTTCGTGATCATTTTACCCGAAATCTCCGTCGACAATGCGCGCCAGCGTTTGGAGCAGCTGCGGCAAGACCTACGACGGGTAGTCGTGCGGCAAGATGGGCAAACCATCGATGGCGTAACGGTATCGATGGGAATCGCTTATTACCCCATCCACGGCCGTACGAATCAATCTGTGATACAAACTGCCGATAAAGCGCTGTACCGAGCCAAGGAATTGGGACGGGACTGCATTGTCACGGCGTCCGAGGAGGCGCAGGACGATACGACAGCCGATTGGTCATTCCGGACCTCGTGAATCTCAACAATCAGCGGCCAGCGCGGTGAACGTCGGACATTTTTTCGGCCTTGACCGTCGGTTGCTCGGCGGACGATCGCTGCTGTAATTATTATGATTTCTGCGAGTCCGAAAGTTTGCGAACGACTTGATGATCGTACCATCGCAAATTCTCGTTGACACTGCTTAAGGCCGCGCGTATATTAAAATTCCGTGATGCGCTTTCCGGGAAAGCCATTGCGGTTTTTTATTTTTAGGACGAGCGCGAGACTTGGAGCTGTCTGTTCTCATTCATCGCAATCCTAATCTAGTCAACCGATGAGCGTTGTGGCGATTATCCCGGCGCGTTACGGTTCGACCCGTCTTCCGGGAAAGCCATTGGCTGACATTGGCGGCAAACCGATGATCCAGCATGTATACGAGAGCGCTTCGAAGGCGCGGGAACTGGATCGAGTCGTGGTCGCAACCGACGACCGGCGCGTCGAACAGGCCGTGAGAAACTTCGGCGGCGAGGTGATGATGACTTCGAAACACCACGCCAGCGGCACGGATCGATTGGCCGAGGTGGCGCGCAAGATCCGCGCGGATTGGCTGGTTAACGTGCAAGGCGACCTGCCATTCATTCGCTCCGATACAATCGTCCGAGCGATTCGGCCGCTCAGGCGGGACCGGACAATTCCGATGGGAACGGTACGCACTGCGATCTACGAAGAAGAGGAATGGCGTAATGCGAATATCGTCAAAGTTCTCACCGATCGCGCCGGCTTTGCGTTGTATTTTTCCTCGCCGATTCCTTATGTTCGAAACAGCGTCATCGATCCATACCACAAGAAGATGCGAGCCGATCGGCACGTGTGGGGCTATCGCCATTTAGGGCTGTATGTATATCGACGCGATTTTCTATTGAAGTTTGCGCGTCTACGGCCGAGCGCCTTAGAACAGATCGAAAGTTTGGAGCAGCTGCGGGCGTTGGAAAACGGTTATCGAATTTACGTTGCGGAAGTTGACGAGAGTGGAGTCGAAGTCGATACTCCCGCTGATCTGAAAAAAGCAGAGCGCTACTTAAAGGCGCAGCTAAACTGAAAGGGACTTATGGCGAGCGCGAAAAACAAATTCATTTTCGTTACTGGCGGAGTCGTGTCCTCTTTGGGCAAAGGGCTGGCAGCGGCGTCCATCGGCGCGCTATTGGAAAGCCGCGGCCTCAAAGTGACGATGCTGAAGATGGATCCCTATATTAACGTTGACCCGGGCACGATGAGCCCCTTCCAGCACGGCGAGGTTTTCGTTACGGACGACGGCGCCGAAACCGATTTGGATCTGGGACATTACGAGCGCTACGTCTCGACCCCGATGGGACGGAAAAACAACTGTACGACAGGCCAGATTTACGAAACCGTCATTGCCAAGGAACGACGCGGCGATTATCTAGGCGGAACGGTTCAGGTCATCCCCCATATTACGGACGAGATTAAGCAGCGTATTTTGGCGGCGGCAGAGGGTTACGACATCGCCATCGGCGAAGTGGGCGGTACCGTCGGCGACATCGAAGGATTACCGTTTCTCGAAGCAGTGCGTCAAATAGCGTGGGATTGGGGCCGTGAAAACGTTCTGTACATTCACCTGACGTTGGTTCCCTACATCACCGGCGGCGGTGAGCTAAAGACGAAGCCGACGCAGCATAGCGTAAAAGAACTGACCGGATTGGGCATCCAACCGGACATCTTGCTTTGTCGCACCGACCGTTTTCTGGACAGAAAAATCAAGACGAAGATCGCGCATTTCTGCAACGTTGCCGAAAACGCCGTCATCACCGCCAAAGACGTCGAGTGGATCTACGAAGTGCCATTGGTTTTTCACGAAGAGGGTCTCGATGAGCGGGTCGTCGAGAAACTCAATATCTGGACTGGCGCACCCCATCTGGAAAATTGGCAGAGGGTGGTTCAGGTTCTGAAGAACCCGAAAGATTCGGTTCGGATCGCGGTCGTCGGCAAGTACATGAGCCTCAAGGAATCCTACAAGAGCTTGTTGGAGGCTCTGGTGCATGGTGGAATCGCCAACGAGGTTCGTGTTGAGCTCAATTGCATCGAAGCCGAGAAGATCGAGCAGGAAGGAACGGACCCACTGCTGAAGCAAGCCGACGGGATCCTCATTCCCGGCGGTTTCGGCGACCGCGGCAGCGAGGGCAAGATCGCGGCAATCCGCTATGCGCGCGAGAATCGGATTCCCTTCTTTGGTATCTGTCTCGGCATGCAAATGGCGGTAGTGGAGTTTGCTCGCAGTGTTTGCGGACTGCAGAGCGCCAACTCCAGCGAGTTTGATTTGCAAACGCCGCATCCGGTCATTCATTTAATGGCCGAGCAGAAAGCCATCGACAGCAAAGGCGGAACCATGCGCCTGGGAAGTTATCCGTGCCTTCTCCAGAATGAGACTCTGGCGGCGAAATTGTACGGCAGGGAAAAGATTGCCGAACGCCACCGCCACCGCTACGAATTCAACAACAGTTATCGTGCGGATTTTGCCGCCAAGGGGATGGCCTTGAGCGGCTTGTCGCCCGATGGCAACCTGGTCGAGATCATCGAGCTCAAAGACCATCCATGGTTTCTCGGCTGTCAGTTTCACCCGGAATTTAAATCGCGGCCGATGGCGAGCCATCCTCTGTTCCGCGGTTTCATCGAAGCCGCGATAGAAAACCGAGAAGCCGTGACGGAACTACCGCGCATGAAAATCGTTCGGACCTAAAGATCGACCCGGTTGCCTACCAATGTCCACCAAGCGGATCAGCATAGGAAACCTTCAGATAGGTGGCGATTTGCCGGTCGTCGTGATCGCCGGACCTTGCGTCATCGAAAGCAAAGAGTCGGCGCTAAGGCATGCGACCGCCCTTAAAGAAAAGGCCGATCGGGTCGGCGTTCCTTATATTTTCAAATCTTCTTATGACAAAGCCAACCGCTCTTCTGTGCAGTCGTTTCGTGGGCCGGGATTAGAAAAAGGATTGGAGATTCTTGCCGAAGTCAAAAAGAGAGTGGGTGTGCCAGTCCTCACGGACGTTCACGAAATCGATCAGGTTGGGCCGGTCAAAGAGGTTGCGGACATTTTACAAATTCCTGCCTTTCTCTGCCGACAAACAGATTTCGTCATTGCGGTGGCCAACTCCGGGAAAATTGTCAACGTGAAAAAAGGACAATTTCTTGCGCCCTGGGATATGCGTAACGTCATCGAGAAAATTCGTTCCACCGGCAACGAGCAAATTCTTCTTACTGAGCGGGGTGTATCTTTCGGTTACAATAATCTAGTTTCCGATATGCGCTCGCTGGTGGTCATGCGCGACCTGGGCTATCCGGTCGTATTCGACGCGACGCATAGTTTGCAATTACCCGGCGGTCTCGGCAATGCGTCCGGTGGTGAACGCAAGTATATTCCCGCGCTGGCTCGCGCAGGAGTGGCGGCAGGTGTAGACGCGCTGTTCATGGAAGTTCATCAAGATCCCGATCATGCCTTGAGCGACGGCCCCAATTCCTTGGACTTAAAAGACTTCGAAAGATTGCTCCAGACCGTCAAAGCCATCGATAGTTTAACCAAGGGAAATTAGCAGAGTGAAATCAGCAGAGCTTCTTAAACGCGCAGCAGAAGTGCTGCGAGTCGAGTCCAATGGGATTCTCTCGATGATCGATCGACTCGACGAAAGTTTCGTTCGAGCCGTCGAAGTGCTGCGAGGCTGTCGCGGCAAGGTTGTTGTGACCGGAGTCGGCAAATCGGGATTGATCTGCCGCAAGATCGCGGCCACGTTGGCCAGCACCGGTACCCCGTCATTTTTCATTCACGCGGGTGACGGCGTGCACGGCGATCTCGGAATGATAATGCCGGGAGATGTGATTCTCGCTCTTTCCAACAGCGGTGAAACCGACGAGATCCTCAAAGTGCTGCCTCATTTCAAGTTTCATGGTCTCAAGCTGATCGTGATGACCGGCAATCCAGAGTCGACGCTTGCCAAAGCGGGTGACATTGTCCTAAACGTCGGAGTCAAAGACGAGGCCTGTCCGCTGGGTTTGGCACCAACGACCAGTACTACGGCGGCTTTGGCAATGGGCGATGCCTTGGCGGTGGTATTGCTCGAAGAGAAAGGCTTCAACGAAGCAGATTACGCCGTTCGCCATCCCGGCGGGACCTTGGGTCGCCGCTTGCTGCTCCGCGTGGAGGATCTGATGTGCCGCGGCGAGCAATTGCCGTTAGTGCAGGATGAAACCTCTGTCAGGGAGGCCCTGTTCGAGATAACTTCAAAGCGCCTGGGCGTCACAGGTGTGATCGATTCAAAAGGCAAGCTAGTTGGAGTTATCACCGATGGCGACTTGCGTCGCGGACTGCATAGCATGGGCGATATCTTGGCTCTTCAAGCCAGAGACATCATGACAAGCAATCCCAAAACCATACCGGCCGACACTTTGGCTACGGAAGCCGTCGCCGTGATGGAACGGTTTTCGATTACGTCCCTCTTTGTTCTTGATGGCGACAGCAAAAAACCTCGCGGCATAGTTCACCTCCATGATCTGGTCAAAGCGGGCCTGTAGTCTGCGCCGTGAAAATCCCTGTTGCAGTTCGTAAGAAAGCCAAAAAAATAAGGCTGCTCCTCCTTGATGTCGATGGCGTCCTGACCGACGGACGGATCATCATCGACGACCGCGGTGTCGAGACGAAGCAATTCCACGTACGAGACGGGCAGGGAATTTCCTTGCTCCAACGGGCGGGGATCGACGTTGGGTTTGTCACCGCGCGCTCTTCGAGGAGCGTGATTTTCCGTGCGAAGGAGTTGAACGTTAAGCTCGTGCGCCAGGGGGTACAAAACAAGCTCGACGCCTATAATGAGATCAAACGCAGCAGCGGTCTTAACGACGATCAAATTGCCTATGTGGGCGACGATATCGTCGATCGCCCGGTTCTTAAATTGGCCGGGCTGGCAGTTTCTGTGGCTGATGGCTGGCCCGAATTGATTTCGACTGTCGATTTTGTAACAGCCACCGGGGGTGGTCAGGGAGCGGTTAGAGAGGTGGCGGAACTGCTGCTAAAAACGCAGGGCAAGTGGTGAATTCTGGCGAATTGAGTTACGTAAATCCAAATAGCTCCCGAAGCTTCTTAGGATTACAAAGCAATTTTCGTGCCGAATGCTTTACAGTACTTCTAAAGAATGATACTTTTGCATGTAAAATTACTGAATAACCATGCGCAAAGCTAGACGGACCATTTTACTGTTAGCGATTCTCCTGTCCCTTGGCGGTGTCGGTTACAAAGCGACGGAGTTCGTTCAACGGGTACAGAAAGAAATCAAGAAAAATCCTCTCAAAGCGTTAGACTACCTGCCGGAGTCAGCACTTCACATGAAAGAATTTCATAGGGCCAAAATCGAAAATGGCCGCAAGCTTTGGGAGCTCTTCGGCGACGAGGCAAGTTATTTCAAAGAGCAGAAGGAAGCCATTATAAAAAAGCCAAGGTTCTATTACTACGACAAAAAGGGCGAGGTTGTGGAAACCACTGGCGACTTAGCGCACCTTTACATCAATGAAAAGGAACTTGAGAGAATGGAACTCCGCGGCGACATCCAAGTTTCGTTTCAAGGGTACGTGCTCAAGTCGGAGGAAGCGAATTATTTGCCAGCGAAGGATCAGGTCATCCTGCCGAACCGCACCACCGTCGTGGGAGAAGGGATAGAATTGGAAGGATCGAGCATGGAGATTGAGTTGGAGGACAGGAAGATTCGCTTGGTGCATCGCGTGAAGACAAAAATTGAGCCCGAGAAGGTGGCGAAAAAAAAGAATAAGCCTAGTCCGGACCAGCGGGTCGGGGGATAACATGCGGCGCGCGATGCTCCATTTCACTATTTTATTCTTCATACTATTGTCTAGTCACGCTATGCCAGCGGCGCCGGCGAAGAATGACGCCAAGAAGGATGATATCAAGAAGGCGGATGATGGCACAAAGAAGGATGATACGAAGAAAAGCTCTACCGCTTTCGAATTCAACAAGAAAGACCCGGTCTTCATCACCGCAGATTGGATGGAAGTCGATCAAAAGCAAAATACCATTACCTACAAGGGGCGCGTCGTGACTGTGCAGGCCGAAATGACGATGCGCAGTGAAACGCTCACCGCTTATTACGATCCGGAAATGAAGCAGATGAAACAGATCATCGCCGAGGGGAAAGTTAATGCGACGCAAGGCAATCGCGTCGCAACGGGTGAAAAAGCTGTTTTCGATGACAAGGCTAAGACTGTAACCCTCACAGGGAGCCCGGTGATGCGCCAAGGCAACAGCCAAGTCAGCGGCGTCAAGGTCATTTACTTTGTTGAACAAGACAAGTCGATTGTCGAAGGCGATGATAAGAATAGAGTACGAGCGACGATATTCCCTGAGGAGTTGAAGAGCCGGGAGCAGGGGGATGCCAAGTAGAGATGAGCGTCCTCAGGGCGGTATCGGTCGCAAAATCCTATGGCGGGCGGCGCGTCGTCGACGGCGTTAATTTGGAAGTGAAAGGCGGCGAAGTCATTGGCTTGCTGGGTCCCAACGGCGCAGGTAAAACCACGACGTTTCATATGATGGTTGGCTTGATACAGCCCGACGAAGGGCGCGTTTTTTTGAATGACGAGGATTTGACCGGCGCGCCGATTTATCAGCGGGCGCGTGCCGGCATCAGTTATTTGCCTCAAGAATCATCCGTCTTTCGTCGCCTTACGGTGGAAGACAATCTGAGGGCGATCTTGCAAACTCTCGATCTCAGTACCGCAGACCAACAAGAACGAGCTGACGCTTTGATGAAAATGCTCGGTGTCAGCCATTTGGCAACGCACAAGGCTTTTACACTCTCGGGCGGTGAGCGGCGCCGGGTGGAGATTGCGCGCGCGCTAGTCCTTTCGCCGTTTTTCTTGTTATTAGACGAACCTTTTACTGGAATCGACCCGATCGCCGTGGCAGAGATCCAAAAGATTATTCGCCGGTTGATCAGCAGTGGCATCGGCATTCTCATTACCGATCACAACGTGCGCGAGACCCTAGGCATCTGCGATCGGGCTTACATCGTCAATGAAGGCGCGATTCTCGAAGAGGGTACGCCGGAAACCATCGCCGCGAGCGCTAAAGCACGCAAATTCTATTTAGGAGAAGGTTTTAAGTTCTAAATATGGCTCTAGAAATTAGACAGGTTCAAAAGCTCGCGCAACAGCTGGTCATGACTCCGCAGCTGCAGCAAGCGATCAAGCTGCTGCAACTTTCTCGGCTTGAGTTGGAAGATATGGTGCTCAAGGAGTTGCAGGAAAATCCCGCACTGGAAGAGGGACCGACAGAGGAAACCGAGAGCAGCGAGCAACCGAGATCCGAAATCCAGGCTAGCCCTACTGGCGATACATCGGAGCTGGTGATTAACCGCGAGATCTCTGCCGTCGATAAAATCGGCACGTTGGACTGGCAGGAGTATCTCGATACCCATTCCAACTCGATCCATGGTTCTCTTACCGCCGAAGCGACCTCTGAAGATAGCGACTCACCACCGTCGTGGGAGAACAGCCTGACGAAAAAGACCACGTTGGAAGATCACCTCATCTGGCAACTACGCCTTTCCAAGATCACCGAGCAGGAATCGGCGATCGGCCAGTATATGATTCAGAACCTAAATGAAAACGGTTACTTGGCCGTCACTATCGAGGAAATTTGTAACGCCACGGGCAGTACACCTGAAGATAGCGAAGCCATTCTCAAGCGCATCCAGTTTTTTGATCCCGTCGGGGTTGCGGCGCGTGATCTGCGCGAATGTTTGTTAATCCAGCTTGAGAACCTGCAGCTGAGGAATAGCTTGGCAGCCCGCATTGTCGCTGATCATCTAAGTTTCCTCGAGTCTAAACGCTATGAAAAATTGGCTAAAGACTTGGGCGTCACCATCGATGAGATTGCCGACGCGGCGCATGTGATCGCGTCCCTTGAGCCCAAGCCTTCGCGCGGCTTTGAGCAGGATGAGGTTCGCACGGTCTTGCCCGATGTCTTCGTCGAAAAGGTCGGGGATGAGTACCTGATTTACTTGAATGACGACGGCGTGCCGCGGCTGCGCGTGAGTTCACTCTATCGGCGCATGGCCGGCCAGGAGGGCGCTGAAGAAGAGCAGGCGCGGCAATACTTACAAGAAAAGGTGCGCGCGGCCACCTGGTTGATTAAGAGCATCCAGCAGCGCCAACAAACTCTATTTCGCGTTACCCAGAGCATTTTCAAGTTTCAACAGGAATTCCTAGAACATGGGGTAAAGCAACTCAAGCCGATGGTCCTGCGCGACGTCGCCGAAGACATTCGTATGCACGAGTCCACCGTCAGCCGCGCTACGGCCAATAAATATGTTCATACGCCGCAAGGGCTGTTCGAGCTCAAATACTTTTTTCAAAGCGGTCTTAAAACTGGCAACGGCGAAGATGTCGCCAGCGAAAGCGTCAAAGAGAAGATCCGCGGCATCATCGCCGCCGAAGATCCGCGCAGGCCAAACAGCGATCAGCATATCGCATCCATGTTGTCGAGCGACTCCATCGATATCGCGCGGCGCACCGTGGCAAAATATCGCGAGGCGATGGGCATACTCCCCTCTTCGAAACGCCGGCAACCATTCCTGCGCCGATAACTGCAGGAATTAATTCGACTCGATGAGCGATATCAAAGTTTCCGTGACCTTTCGGCATACGCAGCCAACCGCGGCCCTGAAACTGTACGTTGAACAGAAGATCCACCGAATCGGCAAATATTTTTCGCATCCCTTGGACGCCCGTGTCATTCTCGCCGTAGATTCGAAAGAATGCCAAATAGCGGAAGTCGAGCTGCACACGCATGGGACGATGATTCACGGAAAGGAGCAACATCAAGATCTTTACGCGGCTATTGACTTGGCGATCGACAAAATTCAGCGCCAAATAAAAAAACAAAAAGAAAAAACCAAGCTCGCTCGAAGAAGGTCACAGGCGTGAAAATCACTGATTTCCTCACGGTCCAAACGATCATCCCGGCTCTGTCCAGTCGCGAAAAGAACGCAGCGCTTGAGGAAATGGCCAGTTGGCTGGTGTCGTATCATCGCCACTTAAACAAGCAAACAGTCCTCACCGTGCTCTTAGAGCGCGAAAAAATCAGCACGACGGCCATCGGTGAAGGCGTCGCGATTCCGCACGGCAAACTTCCCGGTGTTGAACGGGTCTTGGGAGTTTTCGCGCGCAGTCCGCAGGGAGTGGATTTCGCTTCTCTGGACGGCGGACCAACGTATCTATTTTTCGTGCTGATCGCGCCTGAGAATGCCGCTGCGGATCACTTGAAGGCCCTAGCGCGGATTTCCCGGCTGCTTAAAGATGAAGCTTTTCGGCGCCGCCTTATGGAAGGTCAGACCAGTCAGGAACTTTTTAATATCATCGCTGAAGAGGACGAAAAGTTTTGAGCAACTATGACCGATGGGTTGGACATCATCATTATTACTGGCCTCTCCGGGTCGGGGAGAAGCTTTGCGATTCGCGCTCTCGAAGACAACGGGTTTTTTTGCGTCGATAATCTACCCGCACTGCTCATTCCAAAATTCATCGACCTCTGCCAGGGCTACCAAGAAGAAATCAGGCGCATCGCGCTCGGCGTAGATCTCCGAGGCGGCCAGTTTTTGCAAGCATTACCGCAGGTTCTCGCCGATATGCGCGGCGCGAACCATCATGTTCAGGTGGTCTTTTTCGACGCCTCAGATGACGTCTTGCTCAGGCGGTTCAGTGAAACCCGCCGGCCGCACCCGTTAGCCGGGCAAGGTTCGATCCAAGACGGCATATCGCGCGAGAGGAAAGCCTTGGAATCAATACGCGCCCTTGCCGACAAAGTGATCGACACGAGCGATTTTAACGTGCACCAGCTAAAACGGGAGATCGAGCAACACTTTTGCCAGGCTCCGCAGACCCGCCGAATGGCGTTGTTTTTTACATCTTTCGGATACAAATTTGGCATTCCCCACGATGCCGACATGATTCTGGATGTGCGGTTTTTGCCCAATCCGTATTTTGTCAATGAACTTCGGGCACGCAGCGGCCTCGAATCCGAAGTCAAAGAATATGTTCTCGGAAACTTGGAAACGCGCGTGTTTCTCGATCGTCTTTATGCTCTTCTCGAGTTTGCCTTGCCTCTCTATGAGCGCGAAGGCAAGAGCAGCCTCACTCTGGCGCTCGGTTGTACCGGTGGCCGACATCGCTCGGTGGTTTTGGTCGATGAGTTGCAAAAGCGATTCCGCGCGGAGAAATTTCCTATCCATATCAAGCATCGGGATATCGATAAATAATCTATGAGTAGAGTCGTTAAAAAACTGGAAATCACCAACAAGCTGGGATTGCATGCGCGCGCGGCCGCGTTGCTCGTGCAAACCGTCAACAGATTTTCCGCACAGGTAACTCTCTCCAAGGACGGTCAATCCGCCGACGGGCGAAGCATCATGGGCGTGCTCACCTTGGCTGCAACTCACGGCAGCAATGTTCAAGTTGAAGCGAATGGAGAAGACGCCGAACGGGCAGTTAAGGCCATTGAAAAGCTGTTTGACAGCCGCTTCAACGAAAACGAGTAAGGTTGAATCCCCCCCTCGTATTCGCTATACAAAGTAGATTAAAATTTTGATTTGAGAGCCGCTGGAGGTTATTCCCATGGCTGGCAAAGATTTCTTATTTACTTCTGAATCCGTTTCCGAAGGTCATCCGGACAAACTTTGTGACCAGGTTTCAGACGCGATTTTGGATGCCCATTTGGCGGGAGATCCCAACAGCCGGGTGGCCTGCGAAAGCCTCGCTAAAACCGGCATGGTCGTGGTCGCGGGTGAAATAACCAGCAGTGCAAAAGTCAGTTACGTCGATATTGTTCGCGAAGTGGTGCGCGAGATCGGTTACACCGATTCCGCGATGGGCTTTGACGGGCATACCTGCGCGATTTTAACGGCGATCGAGCAACAATCGCCGGATATCTCGCAGGGTGTGACGGAAGGCGAGGGCTTGCACAAAGAACAGGGCGCCGGCGATCAGGGCATGATGTTCGGCTATGCCTGCGATGAAACGCCTGAACTGATGCCGTTCCCGATCCAGATGGCGCACCGCTTGGTTCACTACCTCGCCAAGGTTCGCAAAGGCGGCGAAGCTTATTTTCTCCGGCCCGACAGTAAATCACAGGTGACCGTGGAATACCGCGACGGCAAGCCGGTGAAAGTCAAAAACGTCGTGATTTCCACGCAGCATAGTCCCGAAGTCGAATACGGCAAACTCAAAGAAACTATCATCGAAGGCGTGATTAAAGCGGTAATCCCCGCCGAATATCTCGACAAGGACACCATCTTCCACGTCAACCCGACCGGACGCTTCGTGGTCGGCGGACCGCAAGGCGATTGCGGTCTCACGGGACGGAAAATCATCGTTGACACTTACGGCGGCATGGGACGCCACGGTGGCGGCGCTTTTTCCGGCAAAGATCCGTCCAAGGTCGATCGCAGCGCCGCCTACATGGCGCGTTACGTGGCGAAAAATATCGTAGCGGCGGAGTTGGCGCAGCGCTGTGAAGTGCAACTCGCCTATGTCATCGGCGTGGCGCAACCGGTTTCGGTGCTCGTCGATACGTTTGGCACAGGCGTTATTTCGGAAGGGAAAATCGCCAAGCTCGTTCAAGATAATTTTGATCTGAGTCCCAAGGGCATTATTCAAACCCTCGATCTCAAACGACCGATCTATCGTCCGACAGCCGCCTATGGCCACTTCGGCCGCGCGCCGGAAGACGGTCTGTTTACCTGGGAAAAAACCGATCGGGCGGCGGATCTCAAGAAGGCCGCGGGCCGGGTCTGATTCAAAAAAGCGGAGGAAGCGGTTACGATGGCGGGGAAAAAATACGACGTCAAAGATCTGCGTCTGGCCGATGGCGGGCGCAAACGGATTCGCTGGGCCGGTCAGGATATGCCGGTTCTAAAGCGAGTAAAGGAACGGTTCCAGAAGGAAAAACCGCTGCGCGGCATGCGCTTCTCGGCTTGCCTGCATGTGACTGCTGAAACGGCCAATCTGGTGCAGGCTCTCAAAGCCGGCGGCGCGGACGTTTTGCTCTGCGCGTCGAATCCCCTCTCGACTCAAGACGATGTGGCGGCGTCTCTGGTCAAGCACGACAAAGTCCCCGTTTTTGCGATCAAGGGCGAGGACAACAAAAGCTACTACAGCCACCTGAGATCCGCGCTCGAGCATAAACCGGTAATCACCATGGACGATGGCGCAGACCTGGTATCGATGTTGCACACCGACTATGCCCATCTGGCGTCGAATTTGGTCGCCAGCATGGAGGAGACCACGACCGGCGTGATTCGCCTGCGCGCGCTGGAAAGAGATGGCGCGCTCAAGATACCGGTCATCGCGGTCAACGACGCGGCGACCAAACATTTGTTTGATAACCGATACGGCACCGGTCAATCGACGATCGACGG
Source organism: Deltaproteobacteria bacterium (assembly GCA_005879255.1). The sequence goes on along the minus strand of VBKY01000202.1, from coordinate 6,064 downwards.
CGTGATTCGCGCAACCGACATGCTGATCGCAGGCAAGAAGGTCGTGGTCGCGGGCTACGGCTGGTGCGGCAAGGGGGTTGCATCCCGAGCGCGAGGTATGGGCGCGAAAGTTATCGTCACCGAAGTCAATGCCGTGAGGGCTTTGGAAGCCTCCATGGACGGTTTGGAAGTGATGACGATGAAAGAAGCGGCGCGAGTCGGCGATCTCTTCATCACGCTTACCGGCGATATGCACGTCATTGCCGAAGATCATCTCAAAGCCATGAAAAACGGCGCGGTGATTTGTAATTCCGGCCACTTCGACATCGAAATCGATCTTAAGGCGCTGAAGAAGCTCTCCACCAAAGTGGAGAAGAACGTTCGCAATTTCGTCGACGCCTACGTGCTTCCCGGCGGAAAAAGAATTTATCTGCTCGGTGAAGGTCGCCTTGTCAATCTCGCCGCGGCCGAAGGTCATCCGGCTTCTGTCATGGATATGAGCTTTGCGACGCAGGCTCTTGCCTCGGAGTGGGCCGTGAAAAATCAGACAAAACTCACGCCGAAGGTCTACGACGTTCCGAGCGATGTCGAGAACTGGGTAGCGAAACTGAAACTATCCTCGATGGGCATTCGCATCGATAGCTTGACCAACGAACAGCAGAAATATCTCTCTTCCTGGGCGCACGGGACATAGTTTGAGATTCGATCATTCCGATCGAAAGGCTTCGGTAGCTCATCGCTTCCGGGGCCTTTGCATTTCGGGAATTCAATTGTAATTCGCGTAGGGCACCTTGACGAATCACACCGCCGCGGACTAATAATTCTTACAATCACCATAAAGGTGCCATTGAGCCGTAAGGAGGTTTCCATGTCCGCTCTGGAGAAATTCATCGCATCCGCTCGTAAACTCCACGCCGAAGAAAAGGACCCCGCAACGCGCTGGGAGAAAATGACACCGCTGTTGCAGGAATTGCTCGCCGATCCGTCGGTGAAAGAGCAATCACGGAGCTGGCCTGACTGTTCGCAAGGCGGCGAGCGCGCGGAAAACTTGCTCTTCTACGAAGATGCCGATTACAAGTTTGTCATCAATGGTCTTATCAAAGCGCCGCGCACGCGCACGCAGATTCACGATCACGCGCATAACTGGACGCTCTATGGCGTGCTCGATGGGATCGAGTCGATCGAGCGCTACGAGCGCGTCGATGACCGGTCAAAACCTGATTACGCCGAAGTGCGCAAGTCGGTCAACGTGAAAGTCGGCGCCGGCAGGATCGATTTGGTTCGGCCGTACGAGATTCACGCCGAGGAAAGCGGTGACGAACGAACCGTCGCAATCATCGTCCGAGCCGAGAGGGCCGGCGGTTTTCTGCAGGGCCGTTACGATCCTGTTTCCAATAAATATTGGCAGGGCTACGGTCCGACGCAGATTCCTTATACGCTTAAGTAGCGACTTGCGCCGAGTATCATCATTTTTCGTAGTCATTTTGCAGGGAGGACCCCGTGGCCGAAAATTCGAACCCAAGTAGGCCAAAGATTGCGGTCTTTTCCGGACCGACCGCGACAATTCAAAACAGCGAGCCGCTGGTCACGAGCAATAAGGCGAGAGAGAAATACGGATTGCCGTTACGCACGAACGCCGACGGCTCACGGATGCGATTCGACGTTCTGCGCGCGCAGCGTTTAGCCGCGCCTGTCACAGTTTACATCGAGCAGTTCAGCGCGCATCCACTCGAGCGAGACGCCGCGCAACTTTACGGACCGCCGGATGGCTATTTAGATTCGACCGGTATTTTTCATAAAGAGCGCACAAGTCCAAGTGATAAACCGGTTTATGAAGTGACTCTCAAACCGGATGACGGTCTTTACCCGCTTCCCTACATGGCTCGCCAAATCAACGGGCAGACGTGGGAGATGGACGGCACGGAAAAAAATGTGCCGGCGGAACTGTGCCGTGTGCCTTTCTTTCCGGATGGCTCGAGACTGTTTGAAGAGATCGACCGTTTAGGGATTTCTGACGAGGGTGTGGGTTGTCTGCTCACGGGGAAAGCCGACTTTGACTTTTTCCGTGCTTTGCCGTCCGGCGGTTACGCAACGGGCCGTAGCGCCGGCGAGCGAACCGATGTGGGCGAGGGTGATATTGCGCCGGAGACTCGCGGCGTAGATTTCTTTCCCTACCGCCCCGGTTATTTGCGCAAAGAACCGCCGATGGCGGCACTGGCACGCGTGACCAATATCGCGCAACGGGCACTCGCCAGCGGCAAATATCTAGGCGCGATTTGGCTCGAAGGCAGTCCGTTCGTCGAAGAGACAACTTACTGGCTAAATCTGTTGATCGATGCGACGGCACCGATTTGTGGAAATTCCTCCCAGCGGCCTCATGGCGCTATCGCCAATGACGGCGATCGTAACATCGTCGACTCAGTAGATTACATTATGTCGCGCATTTGGGCGGACGAGAACGGGCGCGATTGTATCGGCGCGGTGGCAATCCTCGATGAGCAGATTTTCACCTCGCGCGACGTGCAGAAATCCGACGCGCGGCCCGGCGGCTACGTCGCTACTGGCGGTCATGGCGGCATCATCGGCAGAATGGGCCATCCCGGACCGCCGCAATTTTCGTTCAAGCCGGTCAAGCGGCATACGCACGTTTCCGCGGTGAACATAAGCCGTCTGCCGAGCGAGGTTCAAGGTTCCATGGTTCAAGGTTCAAAGGTTGGTTGCGTTACAGTTGCGATTAAAGATGGCGCGGGAAATTTGTTGCCCGCGGCGATTCCTAAAGTGACGATTATCAAGCACGCGCGCTACTTGCCCGAGGACACTTCGGGCGATGCGAGTAGCGAGGTCGACATTCTAGCCCGGATTGAAAAAAATCTGCGCGACTCGCCGTTGGCTGGATTTGTCGCCGAGGGCTCGGCGCCGTTTGGCGCTATGAGCAATTCCGTCGACGCCGCGCTGAAGCGCGCCACGTTCAGCGGCATGCCAGTGGTGAAAGTTGGCCGAGGGAATGCCGGTGGATTTGTCGATCCGACGCGCGATCCGCTGGCGATTGCGGGTAGCAACCTTACCGCGACGAAGGCGCGGTTGTTGCTGATGGCCTGCTTGATGAAATGCGGTTGTTTGCCGCCGGCGGCGGATCCGACGAAACCGACGGCAGCCGAGACAGAAGCAACCAAAGAAAAATTGACTCAATACCAAGAAATCTTCAATACGCACTGACCGGCTTTAGCGGCGTCGGGCGTGTGGAGGCAATTTATGTCCGGAAAACATGGACATTCGCACAAACCGTTCGAAGGGCACATGCACGACTTCGATGCGCATATTAGGGCCGTCGAAGAAGATTTGGAGTACTACCGCGCTAAGCGCTTTGAACCGCGCATTTTCTATTTACTACGGCGCGGCGTGGTGACGTTCGCTGACTTGTTGAACGCCCGAGTGGCGCTCAAGCGCAAGAATCAATTCTTCAAACCGAGAAAACCACAGGGGAAAAACATCGAAGCTCGCGTGCGCTATCTGGAGGAGTGGGTCGACGAATATGTAAAAGGCATTGCGTTAGTCTCCGCGCGCGCGGTTGAAGCGATGGACATGGTAACCGAAGACAATCGCAAGGAGCGCGGCGACTACGATGACTTTTTCAAAATCAAAAAGAAGGAACACCACGGCACCCTTGATGAACGCATGGTGAATGTGGAGCAAGACTTGAAAGATTACCAGGAATTGCTCGAGGTATTTGTCCAAGCGCTGATCCAGCGCGGCTGGTCTACCCGGGGGGAGTTGGAGCAGCGTTGGAAGCAGCTCCACGAGGAGCGGCCATGGGCGGGCGGCGTGATTGTCGCTAAGGCGTGGACCGATGCGACGTTCAAGCAAGCACTGTTAACGACCGGGAGAGAAGCGCTCAGAGAAATGGGCGTGCATCAAGGGAAAGTCGGCAAGCTCGTGGTCGTGGAGAATACGGACTCTGTGCACAATGTTGTCGTGTGCACGCTATGTTCCTGTTATCCGTACGACATTCTTGGCGACACGCCGTGGTGGTATAAGCACGAAAGCTACCGAACCAAGATCGTGCAGAATCCGCGCGCGTGCATGCAGGAAATGTTCGGGCTGGAGATTCCCGCGGGCAAAGAAGTCCGGGTTTACGACAGCACTTCCGACGTTCGCTACTTCGTCTTGCCGAAACGTCCGGCTGGTACAGAAGGGATGTCGGAAGAAGAGTTGGCTAAGCTCGTCACCGTCGATAGTCTGATCGGTGCGGCCGAAGCTTTGAGTCCGTTCCAGCTCAAACAAAAAGAAATTGCCCACCCGGAACCCGAAATGCCGCGAGTGCGGCCCGATTGAGTAAAATTTTGAAATCGATGAACAGCAAATTTAAAATCGGCGATGCCGTCGTCGTTGCATCTGAGAATCCTAGGGGCAACCCGCGGACGCCGCGATATATCCGAGGCAAACGCGGCGTCGTCGGAATGGTGCACGGCGTCCTGGAAAACATTAGAGACCACCGCGGCATCCATCAGCCGCTCTACACCGTGAAGTTCGACCTGAGCGAGCTGTCGACTTGCCAGGATCGAGATTCTATTTGGGTTGACGTGCATGAAGAATGGTTGAGTCGGCTGCAGCCGGATGGTTAATGAACTCACTTCGGGCAAACCCTGCGACTGAAAAGTATTTGGATGAAGCCGAAGCAGCTGGCATCGAGTCGACGGGCGGGCGTAGCCTCGATCGCCGTGCTTCTTTACGATGATCCCGTATCCTTACGCCCTTAACCACGCGTCGACGGTGTTGCCACAGGCGGCATTTTTTTGTTGTGTATTTTCTTGACAGGATGTATATATCATTGCCAAAGGTGGATTACTTCGCCAAAGGTGTTGTTCGACAACGGTCTAATCCAGCCCTTCCCCACGACGATCATTTAAAATCCACCTTCAATTTGGTTTCCATTGGCCCAGCGTTTAAGAGGTTCTTAGCGGAATCGATGAATAGGGCCCGAAGCACCCCGACTTCCCTTCAAAAGTTTGCATCGAAAAGCTTTTCCATCGACTGTCCGATAGGCCGACGTGACAGGCGGCGCTTAGCGCACTCAAGAAGATTTGGGTAGGCGTCGTGCGCTGCCTTCGTGCGTTGTCAGCTGGCGATTTAAAGACTTCTATCGCAGGAATTTGCAAAGGTGTCAGTTATCCCGGGTGAGCGAGCTTTATAGACTTCCCCAAACACTCAGCAAACTGCTGGGTCAAGAGAGGAGATGGAATGGCAGATCAAAACGAAAGCCAAGGCGCGAATGGACTGGTTACGAGAGGCGCTGAAGCACTCGACGCACCGTCAAGTTCGCGGAATGTAGCAAAAGAATTGCGAACGCTGCGAAGTCGCGGCGGGCAGCGGGTTAAGAAGCCAACCAGATTGGAGCGCACGCGAAAACTACATGAGGTGCTGCTCAATCTGGCGCAGGAACTTAAAAGCAATGGTTTTTTCTCGGTGCTGTCGCCGCCCGGCCCGATAACGATCATCGGGCCCGAAATCGAGGACCCCAAAACGCAGGGCAAGATCGGACATGTGCACGAGCCACTCGGGATCTATATCCAACGGCTGTCTGTCGAAGATAATTTTTTCCAGCGGCCGCCCTTCGATCATCTGACCGATCCGATCTACCGACGGCTCATTCGGGATTTTATCGAAGGCGCGGCGATGCCTGAGAGCAAAGTAGCGGCGCTGAGCTGGGCGGGCGGAGTGCGCTCCCTCGATGCGGATAATATTCGGTTCTCGATCATCGACGGCCTGCAGCGGCTCTATTGCTTTCTCATCGCTATATTATTGGTCTGGCGTCGCGAACATCTCGTGCAAGACGGCGTGATTCCCGAAGAGGCATGGCACTTCTTCGCTGAGTCCGTGAAGCGCTTGGGCGACCCAGAGATTGCCACTGGAAACCTTTTGCGGCGCACGATTCGTTACGAGATCTTTTATGCGATCAGCCTCGCGGGGCTGCTTCACTACATGGTGACATTCAACTCGAGCCAACGACGGATGAGTTTGCGAGTACAACTGGAAATCATGAAAAAACCGCTGATTGAACATTTAAAGAGCGAAGGTATTCCCATTT
>VBKY01000359.1 GCA_005879255.1 Deltaproteobacteria bacterium | reverse complement strand
GCCAAGGCGACGGTCATGGTGAAAATCAAGTTCAAGGCGTACGACCAGCGCGTGCTGCCGGAGATGGGCGCAAAGATTACTTTTCTCGCACCGGGGTCCAGCAGCGATGGAACTAACGTCAAGCCGGTTTTGACCGTTCCAGCGGCGGCAGTGGCGACGCGGAACGGTCGCCAGGTGGTATTTCAAATTAGAGATGAGCGTGCTGTCGAGATACCCGTGACGACGGGCAAAAAGCTCGCTGGCCTGATCGAGATTACGGGCGGCCTGAAGGAAGGCGATAAGGTCATCAGCAAGGCGGACGATCAGATCAAAGCCGGCGCCAAGGTCTTCGTCAAAGGAAAGTAAAAATCGCGGCGTCCATGGATTCATCTTTCATCCAAGTGCAGGAGCTGTACAAATCTTATCATCGAGACCGGCTGGAGATTCCGGTGTTGCGCAATATCAATCTCCAAATCTCACAGGGAGAGTTCATCGCGTTCATGGGGCCGTCCGGTTCGGGCAAAACCACGCTTCTCAACCTCATCGCGGGCATCGACAAGCCGACGTCAGGCAAAATTCTGATCGCCGGAGTCGATGTCGGTGAATTGAATGAGACCGAGCTTGCCGTCTGGCGCTCGCGCAACGTCGGCTTCATTTTCCAGTTTTACAATCTTATCCCCGTGCTCACGGCTCTCGAAAACGTCGAGCTGCCCCTAATACTAACGCCACTGTCGAAGCAAGAACGACGCGGCCACGCCGAGACCGCCTTGGAAGTAGTCGGACTCGCAGACCGCTTGCATCATTATCCGCGCCAGCTTTCCGGCGGGCAGGAGCAGCGAGTGGCGATTGCCCGAGCCATTGCGACGGATCCGGTGATCCTCGTCGCTGATGAGCCGACCGGCGATCTCGACAAGATATCCGCGGAAGAAGTGCTCGATCTCATGGACCGGCTGAACCGCGAGCTTAACAAGACTATTCTTATGGTCACCCACGACCCGCGCGCCGCCGAACGGGCGCGTTCGCAGCGCCACCTGGAGAAGGGAGAGCTGGCATAAAAAATGGATTAACCGTAAAGCGTACAGAGCACGAAAAGAGGAAGGCGTATATGGATCAAGAAAATTGAGCCGAAAAGGCCTGTCCTGAGCGACGTCGAAGGAACGCAAAGGGCGCATACTGTAGGGGCGCAGCATGCTGCGCCCTGGAGGAAGGGAAAACGCACCGGATTAAAAAGCCGGGAGCATTACGAAGATGCGGATTGCGCAGCGTAGGGGCGACCGGCCGGTCGCCCTAGTTCCTTGGGCGTCGTCCGCGGCCCATCAATGAGGACCAGCGAAACCTAGCTATGGAATTGTTGAAGTTACTCCTGCGTAACACGTTGCGGCATAAGCTCAGAAGTCTCTTGACGATCGTCGGCGTCAGCGTGGCCGTGATGGCGTTTGCCCTGCTGCAAACCGTGGTCACCGCCTGGCACGCTGGAGTTGAAGCCTCCGCGGCGAACCGGTTGATCACTCGGCATGCCGTGTCATTTGTTTTCCCGCTGCCTCTGGCTTACCGCGACCGCATCGCGCAAGTACCGGGCGTCAATAAAGTTACTTACGCGGTTTGGTTTTCCGGTGTGTACATCGATAAGAATCAATTTTTCGCCCGTTTGGCCGTCGATTCGGATAGTTTTTTTGATGTCTACCCCGAGTTCTTGATCGAGCGCGACCAATTCGAAGCTTTCAAGCGCGAACGCAACGCCTGCATCATCGGGGTCGACATCGCCGAACGCTACAATCTCAAGGTCGGGGATATTATGCCTATGGAGGGCGACGTTTATCCCGGACAATGGGAGTTCGTCGTGCGCGGGATCTATTATCCGCGCGATCAAACAACCGATCCGTCGTCGATGATGTTTCATTACAAATACGTGGACGAGCGGGTCCGCCAAGAAATGCCCAATCGGGCGGGTGAGATCGGCTGGTACATCGTGCGCATCGACGATCCCGATAACTCTGCGCGGATTTCCCAAGACATTGATAACCTGTTTACCAACTCGCGCGCCGAGACCAAGACCGAAACGGAACGGGCTTTTCAGCAAAGTTTCTTGTCGGCAGCCAGCGCCGTGATCACGGCGATGAATATCATGTCGTTCGTGATCATCGGCATTATTCTATTGGTCGTGGGAAACACGATGATTATGTCAGCCCGCGAACGCACCCATGAATTCGCGGTGCTCAAAGCGTTGGGGTTTTCCGGCAAACAGCTGTTTTTCTTACTGGCCGGCGAGTCGATGATTCTATCGATTCTAGGCAGCGCAGTGGGTTTGGCAGTGACGATTCCCGCCGTCGAGGGATTTCAAACCGCGCTGCCGAAAGGGTGGTTTCCGGTTTTCTACATCAAACCTGAAACTATTGTGATTGGTTGCATCGCTGGTTTTGCGGTCGGTCTGATCGCATCTTTTATCCCGTTGCGGCGAGTGCTGACGACGCGCATCGTCGAAGGACTTCGATACGTAGGGTAGGGACCTCGTGCAGATTCCTCTCAAATACATACTTCGCAGTTCGATCTCGCGCCGGTTGACGACGGCGATTACTATGTTTGGCATCGCGCTGGTTGTCTTCGTTTTCGCCGATCGACCGGGTCCGACGATAACGTGATCGTCGTGCGTAAAGCAGCGATGAGCGAGATCATGAGCATCCTCGATCGGGAAGCCGCCGGAATTATCGTCAACATGCCGCAGGTGGCACGTTTTCCGGACGGGCGGCCGATGAGCTCCAAAGAGGTTGTCGTGATTATAAATTTGAACAAGCTCGGCGCTGAAGGCATTAGCAATGTGACGGTTCGTGGCGTCGAGGAGCCGGCATTTCAATTGCGGCCGCAAGTCCGCGTCGTCCAGGGGCGGATGTTTCGCTGGGGCGCGCGTGAGGTGATCGCCGGCGCCGGGATTACCAATCGTTTCGCCGGCGCGCAGATCGGCGAGAAGGTGAAGTTCGGCGGCGACGTTTGGACGGTGGTCGGCATTTTTGACTCGGACGGCAGCGGTTTTGATTCGGAGCTTTGGGGCGATCTCAATCAGATCGCCGACGCTTTCAAGCGCTCGTCTCTTTCCACAGTGACACTGCGGCTCAAGAATCCGGACGATTTATCTCTCAACCGCGTTCGAGGGCGACAACCGGCTGCAATACTTCGCCGCCAAACGCGAGAAGAAATTCTTCGAAGAGCAGTCCGAAATGATGGCGACGTTCATCCGTATACTGGGAATATTCATTACGGTGATCTTTAGTACCGGAGCCATGATCGGCGCGATGATCACCATGTACGGCGCGGTGGCCAACCGGACGGTCGAAATCGGCACGTTGCGCGCGCTTGGCTTTTATCGGCGGAGTATTTTGCAGGCTTTTCTGATCGAGTCGTTGTTCTTGTCGCTCGGCGGCGGTTTGATCGGATTGGGGATTGCGTCGCTGCTGCAATTCTTTACGATCTCGACGCTCAACTTCGGCTCATTTTCGGAGCTGGCGTTTTCCTTCGCGCTGTCACCGTCGATCGTCGCGACTTCCCTTGGCTTCTCGGTGTTGATGGGTTTGATCGGCGGTTTCTTGCCCGCCGTGGGCGCGGCGCGGCTGAATATCATCCAAGCGCTCAGAGCCGTATAAGAAATTGTAGGTGCGACTGAATATCGAGCGAAGTGAGCCTAACGTGAAATTCTCGATGGAACGGATCTTGGTTATCGCATTACAACATGAACCCTAAGTTGGTCGCATTGAAGCGGCCGATGTTCGGAAACACCGCGGGGAGATCCGCGTTAATCACGCCGAACCACGAAGCGAGCGTCGCGCCGTATTGGTCAACTGCCGCGGTTGGTATCCAGCGTCCGCGCGCGCTGGTTCCACTGTCCGTATCATCGGGACCATTGGGTGCCAACGTCGGGAAAACGGTGCCATTGGAGGTTGGTATGCCGTAGAGATCTCCGCCGCGAACTGCGCCGCCCATGACAAAATGGTGAGCTCCCCAAGCGTGGTCGGTCCCCAGGGTTCCATTGGGTACTTGGGTCCGCGCGAAGTCGGACAGGGTGAACGTCGTTACTTGGTCGGCTAACCCCATTGCGGCGATGGCGTCGTAAAATACCCGCATCGCTCCACTTACCTGAGCGAGAAGATTTGCGTGCGTTCCAGTCGCCGGAACGCCGCCGGTAACTTGGCCAGTGTGCGTGTCAAAGCCGCCGAGCGAACAGAAGAAAATCTGGCGGTTCATGCCGAGAGCGCCCCTCAAGCTAATGAGCTTAGCGATTTGCTCGAGTTGATTGCCCAAGCTGGTGCGCGGATTCAGCGGAAACGGCGGCACCAAAGGATCGCCAGCCGTTCTCAACGCGCGTTCCACCATCAAAGCTTCATTGGTTACTCGACTCGCTCCGCGTACCAGGGTCAGCATTTGATCGCTCTGCAAAAGATTTTGCATCGACTTGTACCGAGCGTCGTTGTCAGGCGGATTCGGAAAGCCGTCGAGTCGCAATGCGCCGTCGAGACGGGTCGGAGCCGCGGCAATCGCCAAGGGACGCTCAATGTTTCCGCTCGTAAAAATCGGCGTGCCCGCTACGTGTTGTCGGCGATTCGTCCCCCCCAACCGGCGGAGCTGGAGCCATTGGAAACCGATGTTTGCCACTGATTCTGTTGATCGGAGTGGGAGAAGAGGTTCAGAGGCACGCGAACCGTGCCGTTTCTGTAGCTCGTTCGATTGGTGGGCTCCACCAATGGGCCCACGTTGCAGACGACGCCCAGTTTGCCCATGCCCCAGAGCTCGTGGAGACCAGTCAAGCTCGGGTGTAATCCAAATACGCTTCCGGCGATACTTGGCGGAGAGATCTGCAGCAGGCTTGTTTGTGGTATGGCGAGTTGGGCGGCCTGGCGCGCAGCGGAATAGGTCGCATAGTCGGTATAGGGAATTACCATGTTGCCGGCGTCGTTGCCGCCGAAAAGGAAGATGCAAACCAAGGCTTTATAATCACCGGCCGACTGCGCTAATGCGTTGAATAGACCGAATCGTTCAAAAGCTAAGGCCGCCGCTCCAAAAGCTCCGAATGATCGACATAGAAATTGTCTGCGTGTGAATGCCATGATTTACTCCTTTAGCGCTGAACCTGGTACTGCGACGATGTCGCAATGAGGTAGATGGCCGTGCGCACGCGCAGCCTTGGATTGCTCGCTGGGACGCTCGCCACGGCCGTTTTGATCGTTTGGCGCATTTCCAACGACATCGCCCCGTGCAGGAGTAGCGTGTTGAGGGAGTCGAGAAGCTGATCCGGATTGGCGGCCAGAGAATCCCACGAAGCAAGATCGATGGATGTTCCTAAAGGTCGATTAGGCGGTGCGGCGGGAATTGTCGAGAAGATGACTCGATACACGAAATTGGAGCGTCTTAAGGATGTCAGCGAAGAGAAAATCGCGAACTCTGGACCGAGCGCATTTTCACCAGGAACCCGCGCTGTCGGCGGGAAGAAGTTGAAGACTGACGGCGCGTTAAACAGATCTTCGCTCATATCTGCAGAACCAATCAACGATCCTCCGACGTTCAGTGAGTTCAGTATGCCGTCACTGGTCGCGTTGAACGCGCGCAGGACATTCGTGATGAAAAGCAGCGGTTCGCGTAACTTGCCGTAATTCGGTTCGGTTGTCGGGCTTTTGGAAGGTCCGCTCGCCTCCGGGTCGAGCAGGGTCGCGCGCGCCACTTGAAAGAGTTGCGTGGGCGAGGTGCGATTTGCCAGGAACACGTTTGCAATGCGCTGTACGTAAGCAGCGCTCGGGTTGCTCGTTACCAACCGCTGGATCAGTTGCTTACTAATAAAGGGCGCGACATTGGGATGGTCGGCGATGTTGTCGATAGCAGCGTTGAGCTCTTGGTCAGCGCTCTGCCCACCAGGAAGTTGAAAGCCATTCAGCAGCGTCTTTGGACCCCGATCGTGATAATCCTCCCGGGCCTGACTATCCTTGTGGACCACCATGGGGTCCCGATAGTTTGGCACCGTGGTAGCGCCGGATTCTACGGGCGCAGGAAGCGCCGGCGCCAGGACCCAGCCTGTGAAGACCCGGGCAAATTCCTCGACGGTTTTCTGATCATACGTCGAAATTGGATTACCGTTGCTATCCAGTACCCGAGTGCCGTCTTGATTTAAAAGAAATGTTCCGATGGAGAAAAGTTGCAGGACTTCGCGCGCGTAGTTTTCATTAGGCTGCGAGCTAAGGCCGTTTCGACAAATGTTAACATTTGGTGGCGTGAGCGCCTGACAGCGATTGTTCAGCATGTCGAGGAAGCGCCCCATGGTCGGATGCAGGGTGACATCGTAAAGAAGTTGGCGAAAATTACCAAAAGCACTGCGATAGAGCAGTTGCTGGTAGCTTCGCATCCAACTCGGTAGAGGCACGTCGACGGCGGAGGTAACCAATATTTCGCTCAGACCAACAGCCATTCGTTGACGCAGCTGGTCTGGGCCAAAAAGAGCATTGCTGTAAAGATGTCGCTGCAATTGATAGAACGTGTAATTGTCTCTTTGGCAGTCGCCGGTACAAGTCGCAGGACGCGTTTGCGGCCAAAACGGTAGGTCCGGGTAGTCCAACAGCGGAGCCGCAACTTGTTCGTTTAGGAAAGCCTCAAAGCCGATGTTCTGAACGCGTGAGATTGATTGGGAGGTCGGTCCGAACGTGGACTGCTCAAGAAAACGTACGGCATCATATTGTGCATCAGCGACGGAATTTGACACAGCGGCTTGATCAGAGGTGCCATCGGCGTACCACACCTGGACGTTGAAAGTGCTACTCGGATACTGAGCAAAATAAAGATCACCTGTGGCGGAGTTGAAATTAAACAAGCCGACAATCCAGTTATAGTTGTAAGGAAACTTCCAAACTCCGCCGCTGTCGGAGGTGACTTGTATCTGGGTAGGGATAGCCCGTAACCCACCAAGTCTGATATTGAAATCGGGCTGGCCATCCGGTGACAGGGTAGTCGTGCTCACTGCGTCCGCATTAGCACCCTGAAAGCTAGCCGTCAGGGTAGATGGCGGCGAAGGCGGATTGACCACGGCGGCTTGATCAGAGGTGCCATCGGCGTACCACACCTGGACGTTGAAAGTGCTACTCGGATACTGAGCAAAATAAAGATCACCTGTAGTGGAATTGAAATTAAACAAGCCGACAATCCAGTTATAGTTGTAAGGAAACTTCCAAACTCCGCCGCTGTCGGAGGTGACTTGTATCTGCGCAGGAATAGCCCGTAATCCACCAAGTCTGATATTGAAATCGGCCTGGCCATCCGGTGACAGGGTAGTCGTGCTCACTGCGTCCGCATTAGCACCCTGAAAGCTAGCCGTCAGGGTGGATGGTGGATCGGCGCTGTATCCGGCACGAAGCGCGAGCACAAATGGCAGGATCACAGATAAGAAGAATGCCACGCGAAGGCGTGAAACGTTCATGGTGACCTCCTTTAACTATCTGGTAGCGAGTGACGCGAGGCATGGGTCCCGCTACACAGAGGCCAGCGGAAATTGCAATTCAGAAAGCGGAGTCCTTATAGCCCGGTATATCCTGAGCAGTCAAGGAAATATTTTAGCCGTAAAACTACCGGGTTTTCGAATTCATGCATTGTCAGAGTCACCTGCGCGAGATTTCCTCGACTGGTTCTGTTGCGATGTTTTCCAAGGACGACGTGCGCAAGGACGGGGCTATCACGAAATCTGGCGCCGCTCGCGGGGATTGGCTCGTTATGTCGGCCATTTTCGTAGGCTTTGTGGTGGAAACTTGAACAGCAATGCACGAGTTGGGTCTCAATGCTGCACATTTGCAGCGCAATGACCGCAGGTATGTGTTGAAGGCGCCGCATCAAATGATTTGTTTGATGCGGAATATGGATAATGGTTTACACGGAGGGTTCGCTAGTTCGGCGGAAAAATGGACGGGCGAACCGCCATCGGCACCTCAGCAGGAATCGGCAACCGCACTGGCTCAATCAATTTGCCGAGGGGGGACACTCTGTGATCGCGACACAGTTCCGGATCAATAAGTATCAAACATCCGTTGAATCTCGTCGGCATTGGATGTTTTCGTGAGCGCCAATGACAGCAGTAGCCGCGCTTTCCATGGCTGAAGATTGTCGCCGGCAACGAAGCCGCGTTTCTGTAAGCCCGGGCTGCGCACGACTCGCCCTGAAGCGACGCGGCTGCACAGGCACATGATCATGCCTTTTTCCTTGAAGCACTTGTCGAAGGCAGCGTCTTCAGCCGGGGTTGGCCGCCCGGCGCCGGTGCCCGCGCTGACGATACCTTTGGCGCCGGCATTCGCCGCAGCCTCGATCATCGTGCCGTCGGCGCCGACGTAGGACAGCACCATGTCGACGCGCGGTAGCGCTTGCAGATTGCGCACGTCAAATTCCGTATTCACCGTATGTTTACGTACTGGCTGATGGTAATAAACGATCCTGCCGTCGCCGTCGGCGTAGCCGAGCGGACCCAAGTCGCGCGATTGAAACGCTTCGACGCGATAAGTGGCGTTTTTGGTGACATCGCGGCCGTTGAAGATCGTATCGTTCATGACCAGCAAACAGCCCCGGCCCTTGGAATTCGGATCGGCGGCGACTTTGATCGCATTGACCAAATTCAAATATCCGTCGGCGCTGATCGCCGACGACGGCCGCATGGAACCGACTACGACGACCGGTTTGTCGGTCTTGAGCGTTAAGTTAAGAAAGTAAGCTGTCTCCTCAATGGTATTTGTTCCATGGGTGATAACGATGCCATCGGCTTTGTCCTCGTCGAAAATTCTGTGAATCGTGCGCACCAGATCGAGCCAGTCTTTGTCGACCAAGGCGTGACTAGGTAGACGGCGAAACGGGATTTCTTGCACTTCTGCGATTTCTTTAAGCTCGGGCAGCTGCTGCAGCAGCTCGCCGTCGCCCAATCGTTTACCCGCCTCGATATACCAGGCGAGATCGAGGCGGTCTTTGCCAACGGAATCGATAGTTCCGCCGGTTAGAATGAGTGCGATTTTCGGTAAATTGGTCATGGATAAGTCCTTCCTTACTAGTGATTGCGATTAATCAGAGTGTTTAGCTGCACAATGATTTTAGTTCAAGTTGCTGCTCGAGGTGTTCCAGTCGTTCCATAAGTTCCAAATGTTCCAACCGTTCGAGACGTTCAAGCGGTTCAATCCGTTCTCGGGCTGGGATTGGGATCGACGGCGGCGACCACGGAGCACGATCACGGAATGTTATGACTTCAGCGCCGGCAGCGCTTCTTTAGCGAATCTTTCAATTTGTTCCTGACGCTCGGGGTAGTGCGGAATCATGAACTGCAGGCCGATGTGGATGACTCCGACATGGATGAATTTTTTGATTGCTGCAGTGACCTGGCCAATGCTTCCTTTGAGATAGTCGTCTTCCTGCGCCACGTCGTTGGCCGTCAGCTCGATAGGCAGGCAGCAGGCAAAGTCGATCTCATCCGGATTTCGTCCAGCTTTCTTGGCTTCCTCCCGTACATTATTGAAGCGACGTAGTAATTCCTGCGGTGTCACTCGCACGAAGTAGGGAAACCATGCGTCGCCAAATTGGCCAGCTCGACGCTGTGCATGTTTGCCTTCGCCGCCAACCCAAATCGGAATGCGCGGTTTTTGGTACGGCTTGGGATTAAAGGCAATATCATCGACTTGGTAATATTTGCCGCGAAACGTGATGTGCTCTTCGGTCCAAAGTTGCTTGAGTAATGTTAACTGCTCGTCGGAGACTTTGCCGCGTTCTTTGAACGGCGCGTTCATGGCGGCGAATTCTTCCCCCATCCAGCCGACACCGACACCCATGATGAGCCGCCCCGTCGAAAGCTGATCGATCGTCGTTGCGATTTTCGCCCAATGGAGCGGGTGGCGATACGGCATCACCATGACACTCATGCCCAGCTGGATTTTCTCCGTGCAACCGGCGAGGAATGCCAAACAGGTAAGTGTATCGAAAAAGGGCCTGTCCGGCGGCACAATGAATGTCGCTTCTTTACTGTAGGGATAAGTGGTGTTGATTTTCCAAGGCATGACGAGACGATCCGCTGCCCAGACTGAATCGTATCCCAGTGCTTCGGCTTGTTGCGCCGCTTGCATGAGCGTCTTACGGCTCGCGGCTCTGCCTGAGACCGGGAGAAAAACGCCGAACTTCATTCGTCCTCCGAGCAAATGTTTCTTGACACTCACTGATGCGGAAGCTAGGTTGCGATTCGCAATCGTGACCTTTGGTTCGAATAACACAAAGGGTTTGAAATGGCCATTTGGCTCAGGATCGTACTCACCGCGGCACTGTTGTTCATTGGTTCGAACAGCAATGCGCAGGAGCTTGTCAAAGTGCCGGTGCAAATCCCGGCGATCACTCCAGCCGTGACCGCTTTCGCCGTCGCCCGCGAGCGCGGCTATTACCAGCAAGAAGGACTCGACGTGCAACTTGTCGTCATGCCGTCGGGTCTCGGGACACAAGCGCTGCTCGGCGGAAATGTAAAATTTTCCACCGCCGGCGGCGCGGGATTGATGCCGATTCTACGCGGTGCGCCGGTGCGATTCATGTTTACGACTTTCAGCCGGCCGATGTTTTGGCTCTACGCGCGATCGGACATTCGATCCGTGGAAAGTCTAAAGGGAAAAAAAGTAGGCGTATCGAGTCTCGGTAGCGGCCCCGACTCGCTCTTGAGAGAGATCCTGAAGAAATATGGATTGGACGGAGGCCGCGATGTCGCCATCATGGCGGTAGGCTCGGGCACGGCTCGCTTCTATGCGCTGCAGGCTGGTACCGTCGACGCCGACATGCTCTCGGTTCCGGCTAATTTGATGGCCCAAGAGGCCGAGTTCCGCGAGTTGGTTTCGTTCATCGATCAAGAATGGATCGAGTTGCAGGGAACCGTAAACGTTACGGACCAGCTCCTGGCGTCAGATCCTACGTTAGTAGAAAAGTTTATCCGTGCAACGCTCAAAGGCTTTATTCATTTCCGCGATCTGCGGTCGCAGACGATCGTGCTTTTATCGCGCTTCCTGAGAACGAAAGAAGAAGCTGCCGCTAAGATCTATGATTTAATGCGACCGAGCTTGACTCAGGACGGGGTCGTTAGCGAAGAGATCCAACGTAAATCCCTCGAGCATGTGATCGATCGCGCCGGACTCAAAGAGCCACCCCGGCTTGACAAGATTTTCGACTACTCCCTGGCGGTGAAGGTTCGTAACGAACTGCGCGCCAAAGGGT
>VBKY01000384.1:5535-5832 GCA_005879255.1 Deltaproteobacteria bacterium | reverse complement strand
TCTTGCCTCTTACCAACTGCGCATCGATGGCGCCGTCAGGAAGCCGCTTTCTCTGAGTTATAAGGAGTTGCGTGACATGCCATCCGAGACGCGGATCGCCATCTTGGAGTGCGCGGGTAATAGCCGGGTGTTTCTTGTCCCACAAGCGAGAGGAGCACAATGGGAACTCGGCGCTGTCGGCAATGCAGAATGGACCGGTGTGCCTCTGACAGGTTTGCTGGAGCGCGCTGGCATGGATCAAGACGCTTGTGAAATCGTACTCGAAGGAGCTGATCAGGGAACGCCGGCAGAAGAGCC
>VBKY01000384.1:0-5320 GCA_005879255.1 Deltaproteobacteria bacterium | reverse complement strand
CTATTGGGATCATTTACATGCAACGCCCGCGCGGCGCGCGTTGGGAGAAATGAAAGTGAAGTCTGAGATCTCCCGACCGAGCGTTTACGAAATACTTGGCGCAAACCAGGTATACACAATTTTCGGTGCTGCATGGGCGGGCGAGACCGAGGTAACTGAGATTGCGGTGAGCACTGACGATGCCCAAACATGGGCCAACGCACAATTCTTAGATCCGATTCAACGGCACGCGTGGCGCCGTTGGAAGTTTGATTGGCTGACACCAAAGAAGCCGGGACGATACACCCTGATCGCGCGGGCCAAAGGTGCGGACGGTAGCGTCCAGCCTGACAAGCATGACCAGAACTACGGCAGCTACGTGATCAATCATGCTCTGCCAATCGAGGTCTTTGTTGACGATCCCAGGGGTACTTTGGTGTGAGGAGAGAGGAATGGATGCGCCCGTCGAAGGAAAGCCGGTGGCTGACTTACGGGATTATCTCGCCGAAGAGAGAACGTTTCTCGCATGGATTCGCACGGGCCTGGCTTTGATGGGGTTCGGTTTTGTGCTTCTTACAATAGATCCGAATCACTCAAGCGGGCTTTGCAGCGCAGCCCCACCTGCTCTCACTTTGGTTCGGAACGGCATTGATCGCGGCCGGGGTGGCCGTGAATCTATTTTCAGCACGGCGCCATATGAGCCTGGTTCGGAAATGGAACTGTAGTCAATTCGTAGATCACCGTCTCCCCAAGCAGGCTGTTATTCTGGCTTTGTTCCTTGCGTTGGTTGGCATAGCAATGGCCATCTACCTGAGCTTGGCCTTCTGATCACAGCGGCCAGCGTATGGAGTATTGCAGCATGCAGAATTGCAGAGAATTGCAAGCGCCATGCGCGGGCCGTGTGATGACGATCATTAGGTGTTATCAGGAAACCTCATCCCAAAAATCGAAGGAACTTTTTTCGCAGGCGATGGGCAGAGTTTCGTGTGAGATAAAGGAGGCGCGATGAGAATACTTCAATGGCTGTTGCAGACTGACAGTGGTGTAGTGGGGCTAATCCTGAGGATCACTCTCGCCGTAGTGATCTTTCCGCACGGGGCTCAGAAAGTGCTCGGCTGGTTTGGCGGCCATGGCTTCAGGGGAACCATGAAGTTTTTCACGGGCTCTGGGATTCCCGCGGTGTTTGCGGTGCTGGCGATTGCTGCGGAGTTCTTCGGTCCTTTTGGCCTTGCGGTCGGGCTCTTGACGCGCGTCGCCGCCCTCGGCATAGCGTGCGTGATGCTCGTGGGTATGGTCACAGTTCACTGGCCACACGGCTTCTTCATGAACTGGTACGGTAACCAGAAAGGCGAGGGATTCGAATACCACTTGCTTGTGCTGGGTATCGCGATCACCTTGATTATTGTTGGTGCCGGTGCCTGGTCACTGGACGGCGCTCTGGAATAGTACGCGATCTCTAAGAAGTCCGAGATATTTAACGGTTCATCGACAGCGAAGGCTGGCGATGATACCCGGTTTCAGCTTCATTATCGAAAGGATACAACAAAATGAAAAAAGATCTTCATCCGACAGTTCATCAGGTTGTTTTTAAAGACACCTCTAGTGATTTTTCCTTTCTTGGAACATCAACGATGGATTCAAAAGAAACCATCAAGTGGGAAGACGGCAAGAGCTATCCGCTGATCAAGGTTGAGATATCATCGGCGTCGCATCCGTTCTTCACTGGCAAACAGCATGTTCTCGATACGAAAGGTCGCATCGATCGTTTCAAGAAAAAATACGGAAAGAAGTGAATTGTCCCAGGCGCATGTCCCGGAGAAGCGGTAACGCCACGATGTCGGCCGGGAAGTCCAAACGGAAATTCCGTTAAGCAGTCGTAAGGTGAAGCGGTCCAGATTAAATGAAAGATGACGAGCCCTCCGTAGGTCTTAATGTGACCTGGAGAACTATCCAGATGAATCATGCAAGGAGGCTTTATGCGTTTCGGATTTGCACTTCCACAGGTGGGTTCGGCGGTTGGACCGGAGGGACTGGTTACGGCCGCAAAGCGCGCCGAAGATTTGGGTTTCGACAGCCTATGGGTGCTTGACCGGATACTCTGGCCGGTCAATCCGCGAGTGCCTTATCCGATCGGCGATGGCTCCCTGCCGGTCAAGTACAAAAGCGTGCTGGACCCGTTAGAGACGTTGACCTTCGCCGCCGCGCACACGCGCCGCGTCGCGCTCGGGACAAGCGTCCTCAACCTTCCTTGGTACAATCCGGTCTTACTGGCGCGCCGGTTGACGACCGTCGATATCCTGTCCGCCGGACGGCTACGGGTCGGGTTCGGTATCGGATGGTCGCCGGATGAATACGAAGCCGCTGGAGCGACGTGGCAAGAACGCGGCAAACGCGCCGACGAGTTGATTCAGGCCCTCAAGAAAATCTGGACGACCGATCCCGTAGACTTTCAAGGTAAGTATTATCGGATCCCAAAATCCGTCATCGGTCCAAAGCCCGTGCAAAAACCTCATCCACCGATCTATATGGCAGCGTATGCGCCTTCCGCCTTAAAGCGTGTTGCGACCGAGGCCAACGGCTGGTTTCCCGTCGGCATTCCGCTCGGCGGCATCGGGCCAATGTTCGAGGGGATCAAAGATATGGCAAAGGACGCTGGACGCGATCCTTCTGCGCTGGAACTCATTCTTCGCGCCAACATCGAAATTCATAACATTCCCATCGAGAACAACCGCGTCGACTTTACCGGCACCCTCGAGCAGATTGCCAAGGACGTGACGACAGCGCGGAAACTCGGCGCGGCGGAGATCGTCATTGACGCGCAGTTTTCTCCCGGCGTCGAGACGGCGAAAGATTTTGTCGCTCGGATGGAAGAGCTCTGGCAGGTAGCAAAGCAAGCTTGACGTTTTTGGGATGATAGGTGGGAGGAGCGACCTGTTAAGTTGCCTCTCTATTTTTAAGAGTCACTCAGTCGGAACATATAGGAGCCACACGAGTAAATATGAAGAACACCAAGCCCGTTCCTCAAGAACAGATTTTTTCTATCGCCTTAGGTTTCTGGCAGGCACGGGCACTTGCGGTGGCTACGGAACTAGGCTTGCCAGCTCTTTTAGCCGAAGGACCACTTCATGTAGACGCGCTTGCGAGCCGAACCAAGACGAACGCCTCGGCGCTTTTTCGTTTGTTGCGTGCTCTCGAAAGCACCGGGATCTTCACCCAGACCTCACCGCGCGTCTTCGGCAATACGGCGACTAGCGAATGTCTGCGCAAAGGTGTACCCGGCTCACAGTCGCCTTTGGTCCTCCAAAATCTTTCCAAAGGCAACGGCCCTTTCGAAGCGTGGGATGAGCTGGAGCGAAGGAACAATTGTTGATGCCGTGCCCCTCCCGCTACTCCCCTCGGATGAAGTGCGATATATATTGACGCTGCAGCAGAGCTGCGATCACTCCTGGATCCTCCCGTTGGATGAAGTGCCCGGCTCCTTCTACTTCCACTCTCTCATACCCGTTGACGAACCACCGCTCCTGACCCAGCGAGGACTCCGGGAGGTTGCACGCATCCGCCGTCCCGTACGCGAAAACCGTCGGCACTCGGATAACTGGCTGCACATCCAGCGTCGCCTGCTGTGCTGCATACACCCCGCTTCCCGACGCGTTGCCATACCGGTGCCGGTAGTAGTGAATGACCACGTCGACGAACTGAGGGTTTGACCAGGCGGCTGAAGTCGCGGCAAACTCTGCCGCCGAAAACTCCCACCGGGGAGACCACACCCGCCACAGGTACTCACAGAAGGATTTCGGGTCGGCGGCGAATGCGTCTCGTCCGCGATCTAAATTGAAGTACCATTGATACCAGAATGCCCGCGCCTGTGCTGGCGATTCATCTTTCCCTCCGAACATCACGTAAGGTGTTGCCAGACACAATAAGGAGATAATTCGCGCCGGGGCGAGCGCGGCGGCGGCATAAGCTGCCCTCGCGCCCCAGTCCTGCCCCACTATCACGAATCGTTCGATGTGGAGCGCGTCGGCTAAGTCCAGCACATCCTGACCGAGTGCGGCTAGTTGGCCGCTAACTGCCTCCGGCGCAGTGATGAGGGTCGGCCCGAAGCCACGCAGATAAGGGGTAATCATCCGGACTCGCTCATGCCTTAGCTGCCGGATGACACCATCCCACGCGCGGATGGGGTCGTCGGGGAAGCCGTGGAGCAGGAGAACGGCCAGACCGGTCGGGTCACCGAACTCTTCGTAACCGATTTCGAGCCTCTCGGTGGCGGCGATCTTCATAATAGAATCTCGCGGTCTAGTGCGGAAACAGAGGGTGGGAGAAAACCGATCTCATGTTTCAAGTTGGTCGCTTTCGTTCGATCTCGTACCCGCACATATACGATCAACCCCTCCCCACGTCGCCTCGACCGTGTTGCCGAGCGGCGTGACCAGACCAAGCCCCGTGACGACAACCCAATGTTTCATTAACTCATGCTCCATGCGCCGCACCCGGCGACTGCTCGAAAACAAGCCTCGATCCGCTGGCGCAGAAAGTCACAACGTGAAGTCCGCCCCTACCCTACCTTACGGAGTCGGTTTTGCTCGGCTTGAGGAAGCGCGGCCATCCACGCCTCCTCACCGCCCGGCTCGGGTAGGATCCGCCCGAACTCTGCCATGTTCTTTGCAGGAACTTCATTCAGATAGACCCACACATCGACTTCCGGCACACCCGAGATTCGACTGAAGCCACGGAGTATATCGAGCAGCAATCTAGCCTTATCCTGCTCGCTTCGACCCGTCCGAATATCACCGTGTATCCACACTTGGCCCGAGTCAGGCGGCACCCCTCCGATAAACTGATTTCCGGCCTTCAAATCATTAAAGAGCACTTGCACAAAGAAACGAGGCGCCCCTGTCACTTCGTTGTGAACACGCGTGATTTCGGCGGCAATCCGGGCTTTCTGGTCTGTGGTCAGGGAGCCGTCTTGAGCAGTGCAGATGTATGTGGGCATGTACAAAACCTCCTTTTGTGGCTTTGGATTTATTTTTGACAGTCGCTCCGTATCGCCACGCTCGCTAATTCGCGGGTTCGCGCAGCGCATTGGGCACGACGCAGCCGAGAGATCGAAGGAGGCGTCCGAACATGACGCCCAACTCGCGAGCCACTTTCGATATTGCCTCATTCTGAAAAACGGCGATGGCGCTGCTTGGTTGGTCAAACGAAAGCCGCAGGCACCCGTCCTTTCCCTCCCAAAGACATACCTGCCGTGCTCCTCCGCTATTAACGGCTTACACTTGTGCAAAACCACCATCCACAAACAATTCCGTTCCCGTGATGTAGCTACTGTCGTCGGATGCGA
>VBKY01000201.1 GCA_005879255.1 Deltaproteobacteria bacterium | reverse complement strand
ATTCTGATCGTCGACCGGCGTGCGAAAATGCATGTTGTAACCGTTGGTGGCGGGGACCATGAGCATATTAGGAAAGATGAGCGGGTGGGGCGCTTCGACGTGGCTGGCGTCGCCGGCAAAGACCCGTTGTTTCTGAATCCCGGCCCAGGCAGGATGCACCACCAGCTCGAAATCGAGCTTGCTCAGCGGCCGATAGTAATACGCCCCTTGGTTGTTGCCGCGCATTCTCAGGGTATGGGCATGAAGATAGTAGGTGTGAACCGGATCGACCGAGTTCTCCATCGCCTGAAGCCAGTTGCAGCGCAAGGTCTGATAAATCTCCAGCTTTCTCACTCCATCTCGGCGCGTGAGCATGTCCCATTTGGGCAGGAGAGGTTTTTTTTCCGGCGGTCCCAAGTAGGCGAACAAGAGCCCAGCCAGTTTCTCCACGGGGTACGCCGGCTGCGAGATTTTATCTTTGAAGCCAGCCTCGGGGTTTTCGAAAGGCTGTTCCAGACACTTGCCGCAGGCGTCGTACTTCCAGCCGTGATAGGCGCAGCGGATGCCGTCCTCCTCGACAAATCCGTAGTAAAGGGACGCGCCGCGGTGGGCGCAGTGCTCGGCGATAAGTCCATACTTGCCACCGCGGTCTCGATACAGCACCAGATCTTCGCCGAGGATCCTGACCTTCTTTTTTGGTTTTTCTTCAGTGATCTCGGACGCCGCCGCGACAACGTTCCAGTAGCGTCGCAACAGTTCGCCGCCTGGTGTTCCGGGACCGATGCGCGTGAGCAATTCGTTTTCTTCCGGTGTGAGCATGGCCCCTTACTATCAAATGAATTAGCGTTGTACTCCGAACTGACGGAGCGATGCTAGTAAATGGTGGCCGGGGTGTCAACTTATCAGGACTTTAGCTTGACGCTCCGCGCAATGCTGACGTCGAGTTATGGAGAAATTTTCGGCATGCGCTGCAAGGCTTTAACTCTGGAGGGTTTGATCACGAGCAAGCGGGCAGTCAGTCGCGCGAAAGACTTGCTGCTGCTAAAAAAGAACTAGGTCGTACTTTTTGTCCTTGGCCATGATCATCGGCGATTTGTAACAGTGTCAACAACTTGCGCCGATACGAACAAGGTGAAACCCACAGCTTATCGAGCCGCTGGCAAAATTCATCGACTCGTCGTCGGCATCTCTGTGATGGTTGCGGATTTGCGCAATTGAGCAAACGTGCGAGTTTTAGTGCGCGAAAAGACTCCCGACCCCTTTTCCCCTTTTCCGAATTTCTGATTAGATCGCGACAGCAAAAACCGCATTATTACCAGTTTGTCATTTCGAGAGTAGCGAGAAATCTAAGATCCCTCACATTCGTTCGGGATGACAACGCGATAAAGCGATTTAGTTATTAATGCCGTCAATTTTCAAATCGTACAGCTTGATCACGTTCTCACGCACGACCTTACGCAGCACTTCTTTGGGCAAATGGCCGAGCTCTTCGGCGATCACTTTGCGCGAATTCGGCCATGTCGACGCCGCGTGCGGGTAGTCGTTGGACCACATGAATGTGTCCTGGCCGAAACGATTCATTAATTGGCCGCCGCAGGGATCGCTGAAAAACGTCGCGTAAACCTGTTCCGCGCAATATTCGCCGGGTAGTTTCTTCATGAATGGCAGCGGCACTTTGTTTTTGAAGCGCACGTAGTACTTGTCCCATTCGTGCATGTAGAAAGGCAGCCACGCGACTTCGTTTTCGACGTAAACCAGTTTCAATTTCGGGAAACGTGCCAGCACTCCGGTAAACACGAGATCGAATAATGTATTTGCTGCGTCATTGACCTTATCGTTAACAGCAGTTTTGTAAGTGTCGAGTCCTTTGCGTTCGAAACGGCTGTAATTGAAGCCGGTCAAAATGTGCAGGTTCACCGGCATATTCATTTCCGCTGAGGCTTCCCAGAAGGGATCGTAGTAATCGCTGGTAAACGGCAGATGTTCAGGCGGCACCTGCCAGATCAAGCTGCCGATGAGCCCGGCTTTTTTGCAGCGTTCGAGCTCCTTGATGGCGTTGTTGATGTTGTACAGCGAGATCATCGGAATGCCGATCAAACGTCCCGGCGTCACTTTGCAGTAATCGATCATCCAATCGTTGGCGATCTGGAAACAGGCTTCCTGGAGCTCGGCGCTTTCCAAAGCGAACAAGCGAAGCCCAAGCGTCGGATAGAGCACTTCGGCGGAAACTCCATCGACTTCCATCTCTCTGACGCGCGCCTTGGGATCCCAGCCGCCGTCACGCTCGCCGGGTGAATTGCGTTTAGGAAAGCTGGGATATTTGGACTTCAAAGTGGGCGGAAGATTTTTGACCCACAAGTCATCCGCCTCGATAATATGCGAATCCGCCGAGATGATTTTCTCTCCAGCCAATACGGTTTCAGGCGTATATGCGGATGCGGCTGTGCTCATAGGTTTTGTCCTCGCTTTCGATCAGAGCTTCTATTTCATGAAAACGCCAATTTGCCTAACGACACTGTCTTTCCTATGAAACCCTCGCCTTGAAGTCAAACTCACTTGTTCTCCGACTGCAATTTGCCGGCGCGCCATGCAATGGGCTTGCTGCTTGCGGAGGAAACTGCGGTTCCTTCCATCTTCCCATCGCTGACCTTGCCGGTGAACTGGTATTGATTTGCGCCGACGGCTAGATTGAAGCTGATCTCATCTCCTTTGAGTACCGGGTTCTCTACTTTCGTGGGGCCGAGAACGTTTTCCGCCGACGCATTCAACATTTGAAATTGCTGATTGATGATCAGACCAATCGGCTGTTGATTGTTTCCGCCCATATCGAATTCCATCCGCCAGCGGCCCTCGACCACAGCGGGAACGATCCATAGGTAAAGATAGGCTTTATCCGTTCCATTGGCTTTCACTTTTTCCGGTACGGTGAGCGAAAGCTGCCGGTCTGGATACCAGTCGCTCATGTAATAGTCGTGCGCCACGATGCGCGAACCGGGTTTCAATTCCGCCAACATTTTAGGCCGCAGCTTTTCCATGAAATCCGGCAAAACATAGAGCGTTACGACGGTTGCTTTGCTGATGTCGGTTTTGAACATGTCCTGTTCGATGAATTTGACCCGTTCATCGACACCATCGGCTTTGGCCTGTTTGTTGGATAATTGCACTAGCTTGGCGTCGATATCGACACCCAAGCCGTTGGCTTTGAAGTTTCGCGCCGCGGTGATGATCATCCGGCCGTCGCCCGAGCCAAGATCAATGACAAAATCCTTGGCCGTCACGTTGGCCAGCTTGAGCATTTCATCGACGACGATTTGCGGCGTCGGCACATAGGGAAGCTTGCTGAGCTCCTGGGCAACGGACGCCGCCACCCACGAGACCGATAAGCTCGCGGCTAAAATGCAGCGGAGCAAGAGTCTATGAACAGGCAAAGAGGCCACCGACCGAGTCATTCCAATCACCTTCAAGATCAAATCTATAATAACCCTACTTTGTTGGAGGTTTGCAAATCATTGACCGCGGCCTACTTGCGCCGAAGAACGCGCGAGAATCGTCCGACGATGACATCAACGGCCTCTGCCACTTCTTCTACCCTGAGCAGGCGGCAGCAGAGATAGAAAGTTACAGCGGCGACCGAGATCGCCACGGTGACTCGTACGAAATTAAGCGCGAGCCCGCGCAGTGGCAAGGCTCCCGCGATTTCATTGACCAGCCAAGCGATCACGGCCATTGCGGCCGACGCTGCGGAAATTCGCAGTACCGTTGAGCCGAGCCGGCGGCCGTCGAGCCGCGTCAATTTGTGGCGCATCAAAAGCGCCAGCAGCAAGAAATTCACCAGCGCGACTGTTGACGTCGAAAAGGCCAATCCCACGTGGCCGAACGGGCCGACGAGCAAAGAATTCATCACATAGTTGACGGCGATGGAGCCGAGACTGATCAGCATCGGCGTGCGCGCGTCGTTGAGCGCATAAAAAGCCGGAGATAAGACTTTAATTGCGGCGTAGCCGGCGAGACCGATGGAGTAAGCGGCCAAAGCATTCGCCGTCTGCACGGTGTCGAAACCAGTAAACTTCCCATGTTCGAACACGAGCGCTACAATCGGCCGGCCTAACACCGCCAGTCCGACTGCGGACGGAATACACAAGAGAAAAACCAGTGCCAACGAGTGCGCCAGAGTCTGACGAAACTCGATATAGTTCGGATTCGCCGTGCTTCGTGACAATGGAGGCAACGTTGCGGTAGCGATGGCGACACCGAAGACGCCAATGGGAAATTGCATAAAACGAAACGCATAACTTAGCCATGACACGGGCCCGTTGGTAACGGTGCCTGTTGCTGGGTCGATGATCGCCGAGGCGAAGTTCGTGTTGACAAAAACATTGATCTGCACGGCGGCAGTGCCGATGATAGCGGGTCCCATAAGACGGATAATTTGGTGCACGCCAGGATCGCTGAAGCTGATCATGGGACGATAGCTGACGCTGCGTCGTCGCAGACTCGGCCACTGAACGGCAAATTGCAAAAGGCCGCCGACCAACGTGCCGTATGCCATGCCGGCGATGGGGCTGAGGCCGAGGGCTGGACCGAGCCAGAATCCAAGTAGCAGCCCGCCAATGATCGAGCCGAGGTTGAAAAACGCCGAAGCAAGCGCGGGAATGCCGAAAACGTTAAACGAGTTCAACATGCCCATGGCCTGAGCCGCGAGCGCGATGAGCAACAAAAAAGGAATCATGATGCGGGTCAGACTGATGGTGAGCTCGGCTTTGCCGGCGACGTCGAAAAAACCGGGAGCGAGCACCCTAACGATAGCCGGCGTATATATCCACGCTAGGATAGAAATGGCGATGATAAATAAAATGATCAACGTGGCGACGCGATTCCACAGCAGTATTGCCGCCTCTTTACCTTTGCTCTGCAGAGTCTGAGTAAAGGTCGTGACAAAGGCGGCGGAGAGTGCGCCTTCAGCAAAGAGATCGCGCAGGAGATTCGGTATGCGAAACGCGGTGAGGAAAGCGTCGTACTGAAGCCCGGCGCCAAAGAGCGCGGCAAAGACTTGATCGCGCACCAAGCCCAGAACGCGGCTCGCCATTACGGCTAGACTGATGATCCCGGCGTTGCGCGCGACACTCGCGCGCGGGTGCTCAGCGCTCTGCAATTCCACACTTTCCATGGAGTTAATCCCTAACGCGTAGCACGAAAAGCTGGTCGCGTCGACGCGCGCTTGGATTCCGCCGCGCTACTTCCAGAGTCCCAGCCGATCGGTTCGCTTGCCGTGCCCACGACCACCTCTTTTCTCCCCGCACGCGGGGGAGGATCGAAGAGCGGGCCATGCTCCACCTTTTTGCTTGCGACTTCGCTGCCCTTTGTGCTGTGTGCTGCAGCACCGATGGCAGTTTTTTTTGCCTAGTCAGAGACGCGCAGCTTTGCTAGAAGAGACTCAAAGCAAAAAGCTACGAAGAAACCTTCATGGAGGATTTATGGATGTCACTGCAAGAATCGCTCGATTTGTTTCGGAGTTGAAATACCAAAGCATCCCGCCCGCAGCCGTGCAAACGGCCAAGACCGCGGTGCGCGATTGCCTCGGTGTCGCGCTCGCCGGCAGCCAAGAAGAGGACGCAAAAATCTGCGCGCAGATTGCGCGCCAAGAAAACGCCAAGGAGGAGACCACCGTAATCGGTCACGGATTCAAGACTTCGCCACTAAACGCGGCCCTCGCCAACGGTACGGCGGCGCACGCGCTCGATTTCGACCACAGCTTCACGATTATGGGACAACCCACGGCGCCGATCATTCCCGCGGTCTTCGCTTTGGGAGAGTCCCTCGGCGTCAATGGTCGTCAACTGATCGAAGCGTACGTCGCCGGTTTCGAAGTGACCGGGAAACTGGCTCATTCACTGCGCGACAGCGCCCATGACGGCTGGCACGCGCCGAGTACGTTGGGTTCCTTTGGCGCCACCGCCGCGTGCGGGAAACTGCTCGGCCTCAGCGCAGCTCGACTCGAGATGGCGCTCGGCATCGCGGCGTCGATGGCCGGCGGCATCGTGGCCAATTTCGGCACGATGACAAAGCCGCTGCACGTCGGCCTCGGCGCGCGAAACGGCGTCCTGACCGCCAAACTCGCGCAAGGTGGTTACACGGCCAACGCAAAAGCGATCGAAGGCGGCTTTGGATTTTACCAAGTGTTGCATCAGGGCACGGCGATTCACGAGCAACCGATTGACGAACTTGGCGAGTCCTATGCGCTGCTAAGCGACGGTATCAGAATCAAACCCTATCCTTGCGGTGGTCTTACCCATCAAGTCATCGACTCGGTGATCGAGTTTAGAGCGAAGCATGGCCTAACTCCGGAGATGATCGAGGCCGTCGATGTCGACGTAGTCAAGCACACTTTCGAAAGAATCGTCTTCCGGGTTCCCCAAACCGGTATTCAGGGAAAGTTCTGCATGCCTTACCTAGTGGCGCGGGCGATCATCGACGGCAAAGTCGGATTAGATATTTTTACCGACGCCGCGGTGCGGGATCAAAACGTCTTAAAGCTCGCCGAACGAGTGCAGATGAAACTGGATGACAATCTCAAAAAAACCGATCTGGGAGGCCGGCCTTGCCGAGTCACGATTCGTCTGAAAAGCGGCCAAACCCTTTCCCGCGAGGCGCAACACGCCAGAGGCGGTCCCGAGTTTCCCATGACCGAAGAAGAGCTTCGAGGGAAGTTTGCCGAATGTGCGCGCCAAGCGATTGACGAAGGCGGCACAGCACGGGCTTTGGATTACATTGAAAAGTTGGACGCGCTCACGGACATCCAGCCGCTCTGTGAAATCCTTAGGGGTTGATCTTTATTTTTTCCCATTGGTCCGAACTGAGAGTTCGGCGGGTTGCCTGCGCCGAGCAATTGACGCTATAAACTTTCATGCTCAAAGAAACAGCCACATCGAGCTTGGAGGTTCGTTTCCATGCCCGTTAGAAGAGGGGCTGACTTTATCCGCGCGCTAAGCGACGGCCGGGAAGTTTGGCACGCCGGACGGCGCATTGAGGACGTAACGACTCATTCAGGATTCACCGGCACGATCAAGACTCTCGCCGATCTGTACGACAAACAGCATTCGCCGGAGTACCGGGATGTCATGACTTTGGAGCACGAGGGCGAACGAATATCGTATAGCTATCTGGCGCCGAAGATTTCAGAAGATCTCGCGCTCAAACGACGCAACATCGAGTTTTGGGCGCAGCAGACTTTTGGTCAGATGGGGCGCTATCCCGACTTCTGTGCCCAGCTCGTGGTAGGGCTGCTTGACTGGACGCACGCGATCGAAAAACACAATAAACAATGGGCCGAAAATGCCAGGAACTATTATCTTCACTGCCGGCGTAACGATCTTTGCTTGACTCACGCGCTTACCGACCAATATTACAACCGATCGAAAAGGGTAAGCGAGCAAGAAGATCCGGACTTGATCCTGCACATCGTCGACGAAACCAAAGAAGGCGCGGTGGTTCGCGGCCTGCGTACGCTGGCGACCCTCGCGCCGATCTCAGATGAAGTTCTGGTGTATCCCAACCGGCCACGCGATCCGGATGAGGCCGACTACGCGATCGCGTTCGCGATTCCGATGAATACCCGAGGATTGAAGATCCTTTGCCGCGATCTGTACGCTGAGCACGCCGATCCTGAGCGGCATCCCTTGACGACCCGTTTCGACGAAGTCGACGCAGCGCTGATTTTTGATGACGTGATCGTGCCCTGGGAGCGTATCTTCGTTTACAAAGATCCCAAGCTTCTTTCCGGTATCATGTACATTCACACCTGGGCGCAGTATTCGACGATGCTGCGGCTGATCACCAAGCTGGAAGGATTTCTCGGCGTCGCCCAGCTATTGACGCAATATGGCGGGCGCAACAAGAGCCCGTCATCACAGATTCTGCTTTCGAGCTTGATGCAAGACATTGAGATCCTTCGTTCTTGCATTCAAGTCGCTGAGACGAAAGGATATATGAGCCCTGGCGGCACCTGGGCGCCGCGCTTGAGCGCGGCGTATCGTGTCCATAGCATTGAAGCGTCGGACCGCGCAGAACGGACGATGGAAGCTTTGCTGACCAGCACTCTGATGTTGAGCGGCGGAGCATCCGATCTCACCAGCGGAGGCATCGGTCCTCTGGTCGACCGTTACTTTCGCGGTGGTGCGCCGAACACCAAGGAACATTTGCGCTTGATGGCGATTGCCGCCGACATGGTGATGAGTCCGTTCGGCAAGCGCAGCCAGTTGTATGAGCGCCTGCAGAGCGGCGAGGTCGACCGCATGCGCCTTCGTCTGTACGGCCAGTACCAAGATCCCGTACCAATGGAACGGATGCTTAAATTCGTCAAGGGCATGGACAACGACCGCTAATTCATGTCCATCGAGTAATTGTCGTTGGGAGTAACATGCCGGAACCGAGAAACAAACGCCGCCGCATCGCTGTCCATAACTCGCCAATTCATGGGCGCGGTGTGTTTGCGTTGAGGCGTATTCCAAAGGGCGTGCGTATCATCGAATACAAAGGCAAGCTCATTACTGACAAAGAGGCCGACCGGCGCTACAGCCGCATGCACGCGAACTCACCGCATACGATGCTCTTCTCGCTCGATGGCGGGTTGGTAATCGACGCCACACGCCGCGGCAACTCGGCGCGTTGGATCAATCATTCGTGTGCGCCCAACTGCGAGATCGAGGAGGAAGGCCATCGCATCTTCATCGACGCTCGCCGCGATATCCGCGCCGGCGAGGAACTCACCTATGATTACAATTTGCAGATCGGCGAAAAGCATACGAAGAAGGCGAAGCGCGAGCATGCCTGCTTCTGCAAAGCGCGACGCTGCCGCGGCACAATGCTCGGTGAGGAAGAATGAAATAACTTATTTATCTCCCCCGTCAATTTCTGGATTCCGGGTCGCGCCAGCTTCAGCCTGATCCGCCACAGGGCTTCTGACGGCTGGCCAAGATTTTGTGGCGGGGGCTGAATCGCAACCGGCTCGCTCGGAATGCCGTATCAAGGACGCCAGCTCCCGCTATTTGTAGATTCCCAAACTCTTCACCGCAAACTGCAGGAAGTGCAAATCCACCATCCTGTTGACATCGACCTTGGTTTTGACCAGCCCTTTCTGAAAATACCAATCTTGGTCGTCCTGGATTTCTTTGAGATCCATTTCACCGTTGGGGGGTGAGCTCCGTCACGCCGACGCCGAGTCGCAGCACCTTTCGATCTCCGGTGCGTGAGTACTTGGCGACGATGTCGACGACGCTGTCGAGGGACTCTTTCTTCTTGACGACGGCGTCGTAGAAATATCGCTGCCCTTTGAGGAAGGCTGCCATAAACTTTTCCGCCACCGTTGGGCGATTGCGAATGAAGGCATCGGAGTAAAACAAGTTATTGGTCATATGACCGGGGAACAGCTCCCAAAGATCGGCGATGCCCACGCCGATATTTTTTTCATCGGCTATGGTGATGAAGGGCTGTACCAGAAACGCCACATCGACCGCGCCCTGGGATAGCGCGCCGACCATGTCATTGAAGGATAGGACGCGCACGATGACATCGCTTTCCCTAAGCCCCGCCTTTCTTAACAAGCCGTCCATGTAGAGGCGCGATGACCCGCCGACGCTGTTGAGCGCGATCACTTTTCCCTTGAGGTCTTTGAGCGTGAAGGGTTTGCCTGGCTCGACCAACGCGCGGCGCACCATGTACTTGCCGCTACCCCGCGGGCCGACACGCGATTTGCTGGCAACCACTCTCATATTTAAGCCGGCCGCTACTGAATTGTAGATTCCTGGGCTGATACTGCCGCTGCCCACGTCCAACTCGCCTGTAGTCAACGCGGCCATCTGTGGGCCGCCGGAGGAGCTAAAATAAGTTATCTCAACGGCGAGTCCTTGCTCGCGAAAATAACCCTTCTCCTGCGCCAGGAAGACACCGGCGTCGGCGTTGATCATGAGCAGCCCGACTTTTACTTTCTCGACTTGGGCTCCGACGAGCGCGGAATGAAGCAGCAAAAACCCAAATAGCGCGGTAACAGGAAATAGACGCATCGAATCTTGTCTCACGGTGCCGCCTATACTATGAATTGGTCAGTTGTAACAACTCCTGTTCGATTGATGCAAATTGACAGGCGATGAGTATGCCTGGTTGCAAGCGCAACCGTACGGGAACGGATAGATACGGCAAATTATTCGGGATAGTTTCTGATCTCAGGAAGGAGAGTTTTATGATAGGCGATTCAACTCGCGTCCTCTATGTCGGTACTGAAGATGGTTTGTACCTGGCTGAGCCCAATGGCAAAGAGTACAACTCTCGTCCCTTGGCACTTCAGGGCAAAGGCGCATTGAGGTCGCCGGTGTTGATCGACCGGGACGATCCGCGGCGCCTCTACGCCGCAACCGGTCGAGGCGGCGTGCAGCGCAGCGAAGATGGCGGCACGAGCTGGCGGGAGATCAACGACGGTATTCTCTATAAAGAAACATGGTGTATCGTCCAGCACCCCAAGACGGCGGAGCTTTTTGTCGGCACCGGCCCATCGTCTGTGTTTAAGAGTAACGACCGCGGCGATCATTGGCTTGATTGCGAACGGCTCAGGGACCTGCCTGAAACTATCGATTGGACCTTCCCGCGTCCGCCCCACGTGAGCCATGTCAAGGGACTGGCGCTTTGCGCGGATGATCCCATGGTTATTTTCGGCGCGATCGAAGAGGGATGGGTGGTGCGTAGCCAAGATGGCGGGAAGGGTTGGAAGAACATAAAAGAAGGCGTCGAGTTTGATGCGCACTCGGTCGCGGTAATGACGGATAATCCGGAAGTCGTGATCGCCACCTCCGGCCAGGGAGTCTTCAAGAGTACCAACGGCGGCGATAGCTTCGTTGAGTCCAGCCACGGGCTCGACTGCCGCTACATGGCGCAACTCGTTTGCCACTCCGCGCGGCCCCATGTGCTCTTCTCGGCCGCCGCGGCGGTTCCGCCGCCGTTATGGCGCCGGCCCGAAGGAGCGGGCGCGGCCTTCTATCGCAGCGAGAACCAGGGCGAGGCTTGGCAAAGACTTTCCGGGGGATTGCCGGATCATTTCAAGGCAGCGCCGCGGGCGACCGCGGGCGATCCTGAAGAGCCGAACGCCTTCTTTGTCGGTATGACCGATGGTACGATCTGGTTGAGCGAAGACGGCGGCGAATCGTTTTGCCAGGTTCTCGGCGGCCTGCCATCGGTTTCGAGCATCCGAGTGGCCCGCCACTAACGCTCATGTCAGCACCGATTCTTGAGCTCGGCCTGTTGCTGCACACGCGTCACCTGATGGGCGAAGGCGAAGGTTTGTCTAAAGTGGGCGAGCTTTGGGAAACCGCGGCGTTTGCCGAGGAATCGGGAATCGATCATCTCTGGGTCGGCGACAGCCCGCGATTGTCGATGCAGGACAGAGCCCATGCAGATTGCATTGTAATGACGGCTGCTATCGCAGCGAGAACGCGCAAGATAAGAATCGGCATGGTGCCGCTCATCTTGGCGCTGAGAAATCCGGTGCTGACGGCGCACAGTTTGGCCACACTGGATGTCATCTCGGCTGGTAGAACCATCGTCGGCGTGAGCCCCGTGCATCAGTATCAATTCGCCGAGCGCGAATTCGACGCTTGCGGTGTGCCGTACCAGCAAAGGGCGGGCC
Source organism: Deltaproteobacteria bacterium (assembly GCA_005879255.1). The sequence continues at coordinate 7,203 of VBKY01000201.1, read as the reverse complement.
GTTTGAACGAATCGATTCAATTGTTACGACGTTTATGGACCGAAGCTTCGTTTGCCTTCGAAGGCAAATACTATCGCTTCGAGGAGCTTGGCATCGAGCCCAAACCGATCCAGAGGCCCATCCCCATTTGGATCGCCGCCGGGGACAACGAAAACGCGCTGCGGCGCGTGGCGCGCTTGGGCGACGGCTGGTTTACGGTAGCGCCTACTTTCGAGAAATTTTTTGCACGGCGGCGGAAGATCGAGAAGTGCGCCAAAGAGTATGACCGCGACGGCGAGAAAATACCTTCTATCCTCTTCGCCACTTTTCATCTCACGACGGGCGGCGCGGATGCCGAAGAGGAAGGCTGGAGCTTGGCCGAACGTTATTTTCGCCAGCCGCGCTCTAAGCTCGGTCATCTGTCGCCTTTTTTTGGCACGCCGGAGACGATCGCGCTAAAGCTGCAAGCTTATGTCGATGCCGGCCTAAACGCCATCGTCGCGCGGTTGGTCACTGCGGATGCGCGAACGCAAATACGACTCTTGATGAACGAACTGCGGCCTCGACTGTCAGCGCGCCAAGACGCCAAGAACGCAAAGGTATGACTAAGACATGTCAGGAGGTAATATGAAAGGCTCGCGGAAACTTCTCGTTGCCATGCAGGGGACAGGAGTTTTTGTCGTCGATCTGGAGAAGCACAGCGTCTCCTCGGGTCTCGCCGATTGTATCGTCGTTGCGGCGCTTCCCGGCGCTGAGGAGACTTTTCTGGCAGGCACTGAAAAAGGTCTGTATAAGAGCGCCGACGGCGGACGCACGTGGCAACTCAAGGGATTGGCGGAGTGCAAAATTTTTTCCTTGGCCTTTCATCCGTCGGATCCGATGACCGTCTATGCGGGCGCCGAGCCGCCGTTCCTGTTCAGAAGCAATGACGGTGGCGAGACTTGGATGGAGCTTACGGGCGTGCGGAAACTGCCGGGTCGAAATAAATGGAGCTATCCGCCCCCGCCGCATATTGCGCATATCAAAGGAATCGCCATTCATCCCGAGGATCCGGAAGTGATGTACTGTTCGATTGAAGAAGGCGGAGTCATTCAGAGTGTCGACGCCGGGGAGCGCTGGCGGTATGTGAGCAAAGGGGAGGCGGAGACCTTTCGGCCCGTAAGCCGGGTCACCGGAGTCTATCAAGATTGCCATGTGGTCAAACTTTCGCAGCAGGATCCGGATCGACTCTTCGTCACGACCGGTGACGGTCTCTATCGCAGCGACGATTGCGGCGCAAATTGGTTGCGGCTCGATCGCGGTTATCGAATGAAAAAATACTTCGGCGCGGTGGTACTTCACCCGCACGACCCTAACGTCATCTACGCCACGGCCTCGATGGCGCCGCCCAGCGGCGCCAAAAATGAAAGCTCGATTTACAAAAGCACGGATGGTGGAACGAGCTTTGAGGAAATCGCCACTGCGATCCGACCGCTTTATATCGTCGGTTGGAATGCGCTCGCGATGGATCCGTTGGCAGCCGAGTCGCTTTATGTGGGCGCCGCCGATGGCAAACTCTACAATACCGCCGACGGCGGCGAGAGTTGGCAAAAACTCGATATCGAGCTGCCCAGCGAGGGCCGAATCCGCACGCTGGCATGCGCGCCTTAATAGTATGAGTTTCGGGTTCGGCGCGCGCAAAAAATTGATCGGATACGTGAAGGACAGACACGGGCACGAGGAGACGGATTTTACCGCAGAGACGCGCGGAGTTCGCAGAGAGGAAATGTAGGGGCACAGCATGCTGTGCCCAGCGAATGAGGAAATCGCACCATGAGGTCGGCGCGGCGTCAACGTGAACAACCGCGATATCCTGAAAGTCGTCGATCTCGAAGAAGCGCTGGCGATGCGCCCGTAGCAGACCTTGATGATCTCGACCGGCTCGCCGCAGATTGTTAGTTCACGCTTAGAGTAGCTTAGGAGGATCAATGATGGAATCACCGGCTGATATTGAATGGACTGGCTATTCATTGGCTGAGCGCGATTGGCGCTGGCAGCGGGTGCGCGACGATGCGGCCAAAGCCGGATTCGATTGCATCTTCGTGCCCCTCTGCGTCGATGGTCGCAATTTGCACCTTTCTCTGGAGCAGGCGCGCGGCACGCGGTCCGACTGCCGGTTTCTCACGCAACTAGAAAACGCCGCCGTGATTTTGCCCACCGACGGCCGCAAGCCGATCATCATTTCCGATCAAGAGAGCGGCAACGATTGGATTCCGGAGCTCCGTCCCGTGGATGGATCGTGGGGAACGAGCATGGCGCGGGCGTTGATCGATGCCGGCATGGAGCGCGCGCGCATCGGCGTCTCCGGCATTCGCCGCAGCTTGTACACCCACGGCCGCGCCTATCACGGCGTGGTCAACCATAGTTCTTACGCCGAGGTGTTGCGGCTCCTGCCCAATGCGACGTTCGACAATGCCACCGAAGTGGTCGGCCATGCGCGCTACGTCAAGAGCGAAGAACAAATCGCCTGCCTGAGGTGCGGCTCGGCGATCGCCGCGGCCGGCATCGATAAAATGATCGAGCTGGCGCGCCCGGGCATGGACGAAGGCATTCTCTACACCAGCGTGATGAAGCGGATGGTCGAGCTGGGCAGCGAATACTATCCGATGGCATTTTATAGTGGTCTTCATGGCGGGGGCCGGTTGCCTCGCTTTGAAGATCCGACGGAAGGCAGAACGCTCCGGCCGATGTATCGGATCGCCAACGAAGTCGATGCGGTGTTCGGCGGGCTGATCGCACAAGAGCAGCAGCCGATTTTTTTAGGACCCATTCCCGATGAGTGGAAAACTGCCATTGATGTTCAGCACGATCTTTACTACGCGGCGCTTGAGCACCTGACGCCGGGTCAGCCTTTCGCCGAGTTCATGGATTTCGTCAACGGCTTTGGCGAGAAGCGCGGCGCGAAGAGTATCATGCTCATGCACGGCCGCGGTTACGGCGACGACGGCCCGCTGTTCACGCCGCAAAACCGCGGCGCGCGCAACCGCGACGTGCTGATCGAGAGCGGAAATGTTTTTATCGTCAAGCCCATCGTCAAAACCGCCGATGACAGCTTCGATACCAGCTGGGGCGGCTGCGTCCTCGTGACGGACAAAGGCGGCGAGCCGCTGGTGAAGCGGACGCCGGGAATGGTGTCGATTACTTGAAAACCGTTTAGGGTTTTGCGTCCCGTGTTTAACCCGAAACCCGAAACGCGAGACCCGAAACAGGAGTTATTATCATGCCCTGGACCACACCCGCCGCCTCTGGCGCGACAGTTCACATCTGGAACGGATACTCATTAGCGGAGCGCGATCGGCGCTGGAACGCTGTCAGAGCAAACGCCGCAAAGGCAGGCATGGATTGCATCTTCGTGCCGTTAGGCAACGGCGTCGACGGGCGCTACCTGACGCAGTTACGCTGCTCGGCGATGGTGCTGCCGACCGATGGTCGCGCGCCGATGGTGATCGCCGATCGTCGATCGAGTAACGCGTGGGTGCCCGAGCCCTGGCAGACCGGTCGCGAATGGGCTGAACCGATGGGCGAAGCGCTGCTCGATCTCGGCATGCAGCGCGCGCGCATCGGTGTCGCGGGCTTGAAGGGCGGATCGGTGAGCCACTGCACCTCGATCGACGGCGTGGTCAATCACACGGCGTTCGAATATGTCATGAGCAAATTGCCCAACGCGACGTTCGAAGATGCGACGGACCTTGTCGGCGTCGTCCGCTACGTCAAGAGCGATGAGGAAATCTCATTCGTGCGTCAATCGACCGAAGTCGCAACGGCGGGCATTGACGAATTAATCAAGCTGGCGCGGCCGGGCGTCGATGCCGGCGTTCTTTACGCCGACGTACTGGGGCGCTTGATAGAGCTGCGCAGCGAATATTTTCCGCTCGCTTTAACGATCGACGCGATCGGCACGGAAAAACCCAAACGCTATTTAAATCCGCCGCTCGGACGGCGGCTGGGACCGAATGCGCTGATTACCAATGAGGTAAACGCCATTCGCGGCGCCCAGCTGACGCAAGTGTGCCAACCTATTTTGCTCGGCAAGATTCCTGACGCTTGGAAGCCGCTGATTGAACTGCACAAGGAGGTTTATGAAGCCGGCTTGGCAACGATCAAACCGGGCACGACGTTCGGGGCATTGACAGAGTTCGTCGATGGCTTGGGCGTGAAACGAGGCGTGAAGTCCGTCGTCCAGCTGCACGGCTGCGGCTATGGCGACGATGGGCCGCTGCTCTCGGCCAGATCACGGGGAGATAGAGTTCGCGATTTGCGGATCGAAAAAGGCAACACTTTTGTTTGGAAACCGATCGCGATGACAGCCGATGAAAAAATTCAATTCAGCTGCGGCGGCCCGCTGATTGTTACGGATCGAGGTTGCGAAACGCTATTCAAGCGCGAGCATGGAATGGTGTCGGTCATATGAAGTGATCGTAGATTGCTAAAATAAGTTGATCGGCTTCCTGCCGTCATGCCGGCGAACGCCGGCATCCAGGAGGCATGTTTCAACGGGCGGGGCGACACGGAATCCGAACCTGGATTCCTGCTTTCGCAGGAATGACGGACAAGAGACTCATCCGATTCGATGATATTAAAACGTCTTGCTACCCTCCGGAGCCTTTACATCGAAGGCATTGACCACGAAACCGATCGTCGCGTAATGGCCGACGAGCGCGATCGCCTCGATCAGCTCTCGCCGGCTTAGCTCACGTTCCGCGCGTGCGAATAATTCGTCCGACAAGCGATGTTCACGCATCAAGCTCAGAGGAATCTCCGCCAGGAGCTTTTCCCTCGGCGTGAAACCGGAAAAGGAGCCTTTGGCGCGAATGGTCTCGATCACTTCCGCGCGCAGCCCGGCCTTGCGCGCGCGAATCTCGTGACGCGTCCACGGATAGTGCGCACCCAGCTCGCGCGCCGCCGTGAGAATAATGATCTCGCGGTCGGCGTCGGGAAGCGCTGCATTCAATCTAAAATAGTCTTCGGTGGCCGCGAGATGCCCAGCGAGGGTCGGCACATGCAGCAGCATGGAATAAGGTCCGGCGCCGCCGCTTCGCGCGGCATTGATGTGATCCCAAATTTGTTGATGTTCGGCTGACAGTTCTTCGCGTTGTGCGCGGGGAATTCGGCTCATGGTTACTCCTCTTAGCTTGGATTCATTGATAGGTTCATTAGCTTCAGTGCGGCGCGGCCGGCGACGCCGTAGGGATTTCCCAGTGTTTCTTGCATTTCGAAATGATTGAAGCCTTCGCCGACAATCAACTCGACCGGCTTGCCCGCGGTTTTTACGGCGGCGGCAAATTCGCGGTTCTGGCGCTGAAACTCGGGCGTTTCTTGTGAGCCGTAGGCGACGATGATGGGCGCATTTAATTTATCGAGGTGACGTTGCGAGCTCAGCGCGTGCTCGATCTCATCGGTGAACTTCACATATTCGCTGCGCTTTGATAACCTGACGGCTTTCAAATCGTACATGCCACTGATCAAGAACCCGCCTTTGAGAATGTTCGCTGGCGAGCCGAAATCCTTTTGCCAGTCGGCAACGAGCGTGCAACCGCTGAGATGAGCCCCGGAAGAATGCCCCATGATGTAAATGCGATTTGGTTCGCCGCCGAAGCGCGCCGCGTTCTTGTAGACCCAAGCCACGGCGCTGCGAACTTGTTGGGCCATCGGCATAAGGCTGCCGCCCGCATCCTGCACTTGCACAAAGTCTGGAATCACCAAATGAACTCCGGCATTGATGAACATCTCTGCTAAAAAGGCGGAGTCCTTTGCCTGGCCGTTTCGCCAAGCGCCGCCGTGAATGAAAATATTAATCGGCGCGTTCGAGCGACGCGTTCTGTAGATATCAAGCTTCTCGATCTCCGTCGGGCCGTAGGCGACACGCTCGGGTTGGCCAAGCCGTTTGAGCGCCGCTTCGCTCGCTATACGGCGGCGCTTAGCGAGCAGTTGCTGATTCGGCGCATAGACGCTTTGGTCGTAGGCGTCATCGAGCTCTTTTTGATCCATGTCGAGCCAGACAAGCGGCCCTTTGGCCCTTGCTGTTGAAGCTTGTTGAGCGGAAACCTGATCTGCTACCATAAATGCTCCTATCGCGCCCACGGTTTTGAGAACTGCTCGTCTTGTCAACGGGTTATTCCATAACGAATTCATTTCGGCTTTCTCGATCGCCGCTCGCGGCGGTTTCACAGTCTTGCCTGGCGCGCCGTACCTAATTAATTACTCAGCGCCGTAAAATTTCTTTGCATTGGTCGCCAAGATCGCTTCCTTGTCCGCGCGCGAAATGTCATCCCGCTCCAGCAGTTCGTCGATCTCCTTCCGGCAATGCTTTGCGTCGAAGCTTTCGTGCGGAAAATCCGTCGCGAAAAGAAAAGGTTCGTTGCCGGCTTCCTTGATAGCGAAGCCGAGGCCGCGGTCGTCGCAGTCAAAGCCGACGAAGATCCGGCCGGCTTTGACGTGGCGGCGAAAATACTTGCTCGCGGTGACGTCAGGCCTGGAGCTGGACAAGAATTCTCCGTTGATGTCGACCTGCAGATGGTGCGGATAGGACCGGTCGAGGCGGTCCATGAAAAATGGCACCCAGGTCGCGCCGCCTTCGAGAAAACCAACGCGCAGCTTCGGGAAGCGATCGAACACGCCGTAAGACAACATCGCGGCGGCTTGCGCCATGATGCCGAAGGGATGGCCGAGGGCGTGGACCGGGTAATAAACGCCGATACTATCCATACCGAGATGGTGCAGTGCGCCAACATGCACCGCGAGCGGAGCGTTGAGCTTTTCCACTTCTTCGTAGAGCGGCCAATAAATTTTTGATCCGAAGTGACCTTTGATGCCTTCGCCATTGGACGGCAGCATCGCGCCGGCCATGCCCAATTCTTTGACGGCGCGGCGCAGCTCTGCGCATGCCGCCTCCGTATCTTGGATCGGAATCAGCGCCATGCCTTTGATGCGCGAGCTGACGTTGGTGAATTTTTCATAAAGCCAATTATTGTAAGCGCGACACGCGGCGATAGCCCAGTCTTCGGCGATAATTCTCCCCACGGCCAAGCCTGCGGTGGGATAAACCACGGTCCAATCGATTTCGGTTTTATCCAGAAAGTCGATCCATTCTCGCGGCCCGACATTGCCGGTTCGCGAGCGCTTTTCGCCGCCTTCCAAGAAGTGGAAGTGAATATGATCGAAGGCCGGAAAAATCTCCGTGCGGTT
>VBKY01000354.1 GCA_005879255.1 Deltaproteobacteria bacterium | reverse complement strand
AATTGGAAAAAGAAAAACCAAGGAACAAATCCGTTCTAGTCGTCGAGGATTCCATCACCTCCCGTACCCTGCTCAAGAGCATCCTGGAGGCGGCAGGATACAACGTCGATACCGCGGTCGACGGCATTGATGGCTTGACCCAGCTTAGGAGCGGCAAGTTTGACGTAGTGGTCTCGGACGTGGAGATGCCGAGATTGAACGGCTTTGATCTTACCGCCAAGATTCGCGCTGACAAGAAACTCGCGGAGACACCGATAATATTGGTGACGGCGCTTCAGTCGCGCGAAGACCGGGAGCGCGGCATGGACGTCGGGGCAAACGCATATATCGTCAAAAGCAGCTTCGACCAAAGTAACCTGCTGGATGTCATGGGAAGGCTCATGTGAGGCTGGATTTAGCGCATAGGGGGAGGACATCGTGATCGAAGTGCTCGTGGTTGATGATTCACCCGTGGCGCGCGAGTTCCTGGTTTACCTCCTCGACTCCGACCCGGGGATAAGAGTCGTTGGAACCGTGACCAACGGGAAGCAGGCGATTGAAGCGCTAAAAGAAAAAAAGCCCGACGTCATAACGATGGATATCCATATGCCTGAAATGGACGGCTTCGAAGCAACTCGCAGAATCATGGAAACGTCGCCGACGCCGATTGTGATCGTAACCGCGGCCGAGAATCCCCGCGAAGTCGGAATCAGTTTTCGGGCCATCGAGGCAGGTGCGCTCGCGGTGGTTCCTCGGCCCCAGGGACTGGGCCACCCGGAATTTGAATCCAACGCCAGCGAGCTCATTCGGACCGTCAAGCTCATGTCGGAAATCAAAGTGGTCAGGCGATGGAATCGATCACGGACGGCGCCTCCGGCTCCGGCGGTACGACAGCTCGACGTCAACGGGCACACGAGCGAAATACAAGTCGTCGCGATCGGCGCTTCTACCGGTGGGCCGATCGCTCTGCAGACGATTTTATCCCGGTTACCAAGAGATTTTGCCGCGCCGGCTCTCATCGTGCAACATATGGCGCCGGGATTTACTCGTGGTTTTGTCGATTGGCTGAATCACGACGCCCGCGTGCCCGTGCATCTTGCGGCCCACGGAGAGGCTCTGCTGGCAGGACATGCCTACGTTGCGCCGGACGGTTTTCAGATGGGCGTCAATGTGACCGGTCGAATCGCGCTCAGTCATGATGCGCCCGAGTATGGTCTTCGTCCTTCGGTTTCGTTCCTGTTCCGCTCGCTTGCCGAAGTCTACGGACGAAGGAGCGTCGGCGTGTTGCTTACCGGCATGGGTAAGGACGGCGCCGCGGAGTTGCAGTCAATGAAGCAGCGCGGTGCTATCACTTTCGCTCAGGATGAAGAGAGTTCCGTAGTGCATGGCATGCCGGGAGAGGCGATAAAACTGGAGGCCGCCACATACGTGCTTCCGCCGGATAAAATTGCCGCGGCACTGCAGAGTTTAGTGAAAAATGCATAACCAAAACGACGATTGGAGCAGGCATTTATGACCACGCAAAACAGACACAATCATAGTGTCGATATTCTTATCGCCGAGGACAGCCCGACACAGGCGGAACATTTAAGGTACCTGCTCCATGAGAACGGCCATCGGGTTACCGTCGCGCGCGACGGGAAGGAAGCGCTCGCCATGGCGCGCGAACACACACCGGCGATGATCATCAGCGACATCGTGATGCCTGAAATGGACGGCTACGCGCTTTGCCGGGAGATCAAGGCACAGGCCGCGCTAAAAAAAATTCCGGTGATTCTCCTCACTTCCCTCACCAGTCCCGTCGACATCATCCGCGGCTTGGAGTGCGGCGCCGACAACTTTATACCGAAGCCTTACGACGAAGACTTTTTGCTCTCCCACATCCAGAATACCTTGATCAATTTCGATCTGCGGAAGAGCCAAAAAACCCAGATGGGCGTGGAAATCGTCTTTGCCAATGAAAAATATTTCATTACCTCGGAACGCCAACAGATACTCGATCTGTTGCTCTCGACCTATGAGACCGCGGTGCAGAAAAACCAGCAACTCACCGAGTCTCAGAGCGAGCTAAAAAAACTGAATGAGCAGTTGGATCAAAAGGTCGTGGAACTGGAGGCGCAAAATCGCCGGGTGCAGGATGTCAACCGTCTGAAGAGCGAGTTCTTGGCAAACATGTCCCATGAGCTCAGAACGCCGCTCAACGCGATTATCGGCTTTGGCCAACTCATGCACGACGGCAAGGTGGGTCCGCTGTCCGCCCAACATCAAGAATACATGGGCGATATTCTGGGCAGCGCGCGCCACCTGCTGCAGCTCATCAATGACGTCTTGGATCTGTCCAAGGTGGAGGCCGGTAAGATGGAATTTAACCCCGAGCCGGTCAATCTCAAAAGGATTATCACCGAGGTTCGACAGGTGCTGCACGCGCTCTCGGCGAGCAAGCGGCTGACCGTGGAGGTCGAAGTGTCGCCCGTGGTCGAGCAGTTGGTGATCGATCCGGCCAAGTTAAAGCAGGTTCTGTACAACTATCTCTCCAATGCGATCAAGTTCACGCCCGAGGAAGGCCGCATCACAGTGCGGGCGATGCAGGAAGACGCGGACAGTTTTCGATTGGAAGTAGAGGATACGGGGATTGGGATTCCGGCGGGGGAAGTCGGCAAGCTGTTTGTTGAGTTTCAACAATTGGATTCCGGGACGACGAAAAAGCATCAGGGGACCGGACTTGGCCTGGCATTAACTAGGAAAATTGTTGGAGCGCAGGGGGGACGAGTGGGAGTGCAGAGCGAGCAGGGTCGGGGCAGTGTATTTTATGCGGTATTGCCTACCAGACCCGAGGCAATCCAAGTGAGCACACAACGGGGATTCGCCGGTGCGCCGTCGACGAATGATGTCGCCGTACGCACAGATCTATCGGAGCGATGACAGTTTACAAATTTTCTATGTATGGTCCGGAGAGTCAGAAGATGAATCAGCAAAGTTGTCCGGGTGGCGCTCGAAACGGACGGTTACAGTGTCGTGGAAGCGCCGGACGGCAAAACCGCGATCGCGATGATGGTCGAAGAAAACCCCGACCTGGTACTGCAGGATCTGCTGCTGCCGGATTTCAATGGCTTCGACCTCGTATCCGAGCTTCGGGCGCTCCGGAAAGACGAGCAGGTGCCGATCCTGGCCCTCACGGGTCTCATCGAGAAGACGGACGCGATGCGCGTCGCCGACGCTCCCTTCACCGACTACTTGTTCAAACCGGTTGCGCCTTCGCATCTGTTGAGCGTCGTGCGCAGTCACCTGGCATCGGCGCAGACCGGCCAAGAGAGCCGGGGTAAGAACCGGCGCGTCCTGCTGGTTGATGACGAGCCTGCTCAGCTCAAACTCTTTGCGATCCATCTAAGTCATCTCGGCTTTCAGGTCACGACCGCGACTGACGGCAATGATGGCTTGGCCAAGGCTCGGCGGGATCGCCCCGACGCAATCGTGTCCGATGTCCTGATGCCTGGTCTGGACGGCTTTCAGCTCTGCATGAAATTGCACGCGGACGCCGCGCTTGCGCAAGTGCCCGTGGTTTTGCGAAGCACGCTCTACCAGCACGAGGACGATAAAGAACTCGCTCGACAGGTGGGCGCCTATGCGCTCGTACCGACGACGCCTGACTTTCATGAAGCGATCGAGGCCCTATTCGAAAGTCTGGAAGCGTCACCGCTTCCTGAAGTACCGGATGCGGCGACGCTTCAGGCAGCCCACGAAGAACGCGTGGCGCACCAGCTCAACCGCCAGGCCAAACTGGGCGCCCAGTTGGCACAGCGTTGCGCCGCGCAAAGCGCGCAGCTTTCGGTGCTAGCGAGCATGGGCGAAAATTTTCTGAGAGGCAAGAACGACGATGAGACGTTATTGAAGGACATCTTGGCGCGCTGCCTCGATGCCATTGGTTTCTCTTGCGGCGCGATCTTTCTCATCGGCTCTGAAAGTCGGCTCGGCCTAACGGCTCAGCTCGGCTTTTCGGTTGAAGCGACGCAATCATTGCCGACCTTCTTTGGCTGCGAAGATTTGCTGCGCACCGCCATGCTCCAAATGGAACCAGTCACGCTATCGTTTTCCACGGGCGGCGCGGAGCGATTGGTCCAGTCGTTTACCGATTTGCCGGCCGACAATTTGCTCCTTTGCCCCCTTTGGTCCGACAGCGAGCAGCTCGGAATCGTTGCTTTGGTGTCCAACAAATCGGCGCCTGACGCCGATAAGATCATCTTCGCTAAAGCCATCACCACCGAAATCGCCCAAGTGATCGCACTCAATCGATCAATATCGAAGCTCAAATATCTAGCATCCTACGATTCGTTGACCGGTCTGCCGAATCGCGCGCAATTATGCGAGCGCATCCGATCAGCCGGCGCGGAAGGGCGCGCTGCGGCGTTGTATCTGCTCAACTTGGATCATTTTCAAGAAATCAACAACACCGTGGGATACCCCGGTGGAAATCTGCTGCTGCGCGAAGTGGCGCAGAGATTGAAAGAAAATTTCCAAGAGCGAACGCTGGTGGCTCGCTTGGGCTCGGATGAGTTTGCTGTACTCCTGATCGGCGCCGCCGACGAGCGAGCGGTTCGTCAGACGGCCAAGGAGATTGTCAGATGCTTGGAGCCAAATTTTCGGCTCGATGGGTTGCCCGTCGCCATCCGCACCACCATGGGAGTCGCGATTCGGCAGGAGCACGGTGAAGACCCCGAAACCCTTCTGAGTCATGCCGATATGGCGCAGCGGGCCGCCAAACGGACTGGCGATAATTATCTCGTTTACCCCGAGCATGTGGAGTCCTATAGCCCGGATCTGTTGGCGCTGTTGGGTGAGCTTCGCGAGGCCGTCGATCAGAATGCCCTTGCACTGCACTATCAACCGAAAGTGAACTTCGAAACCAGACAAACCGTTGGCGTCGAAGCGCTGCTGCGTTGGCCGCATCCACGCCGGGGCTGGATTCCTCCCGATCGATTTATTTCCCTGGCGGAAAGAGCCGGGCTGATCCACCCCATCACCCTTTGGGTTTTGCGTACTGCGCTTAGGCAGTCCCGGTCATGGCGCGACATGGGCTTGGACTTCGGGGTCTCGATCAACGTATCGGCGCGCGATCTCCAGGACCCGGCGTTTCCTGATATCGTGTTGCAAGCCTGCCGTACGACCGCAACGCCGCCGCGCACGCTCACCCTCGAGCTTACCGAGAGCGCTTTGATGAGCGATCCTGCGAAAACCAATGCAGCCTTCCAGCGGCTCAACGAGGATGGCGTCCGTCTTTCGATCGATGACTTCGGCACCGGCTATTCATCACTTTCCTATCTGCAAAATTTGCCGGTGGACGAAATCAAGATCGATCGAACCTTTGTCGCCGGTCTATTTTCCGATGTGCGCAGTGAAGCCATCGTTCGTTCGGTCATCGATCTGGGTCGAAATCTCGGCATGGCCGTCGTCGCCGAAGGTGTCGAACAGCAGCGAGTATGGGAATGTCTTGCCAGTCTCGGCTGCGACGTGGCGCAGGGCTATCACATATGCCGGCCGCTATCGCCGGTGGATTTGACCCCTGCATTGAAGGAACCGCCGTGGCTCGCAGCGCGCAACGGATCGGCGAACGAATCGGAACGGTGAAGCGAGATCGGAGAATTAGAAATCGCAGAGGAGAGATTTGCCATGCCTGGTGCCGAAATTCTCATCGTTGACGACAATCCGGTAAACCTGAAACTAGCGCATCTTCTGCTGGCAGGCGAAGGCCACCATGTGCGTACCGCCGCCGACGCCGAGGAGGCCTTGGAGCTTTTGAAAGTGTATCGTCCACGCTTGATTCTAATGGACATCCAGCTGCCGGGAATGGACGGCCTCGAGTTGACGCGTCGACTCAAAGCCGATCCGACAACCCGTGATATCACGGTCCTCGGTCTGACGGCCTACGCCATGAAAGGTGATGAAGAGAAAATCTTAGCCGCCGGTTGCGATGGCTACATCCCCAAACCGATAGATACAAGAACCCTTCCGGCAGTCATTTCGCACTATTTGGAAAGATAAAGGCATCAAACGAAAGATCACGCCGCCGATCCATCCGAACTCACCATCACGGTAGCAATTCACTCACAGAACCGGCGCCGCCCGGAGCCAGCGAGGCTCGTTCACCGTTATCGGGCTGTGATCATGCGAGCCGGCACGGTAAGGTCAGTGAGCAAGATAAACGAAAAGAGTAGAATGGCGGGGTTTCGCTTTGGTGACTCACAACCGTTTTACGTAGGCTTTCTACGGACGGACGGCGTCTTTGGGCAAGCCGATCTCGTCAGCCTCGATTAACCGGTTTCAGCCAAGCGCCGAACAGCCGATAATTTATTGGAGTACAATGCAATGCCGGGAGTGGCGAACAAAGACGAGCCGAAGACTGGGGCAATGGTGTCTCTAGATCGGCAGTCTATGGCATCTTCGCCGGTCACGGAACGCTTGCGCGTTCTCATCACCGACGACAATACGATCAACCGGAAATTGTTGCGAGTCGTGTTGGAGGCCGAAAATCAGGTTGTGCTCGAGGCCGACAATGGAATTTCCGCGCTTCAACTGCTCGAGCAAACACAGGTCGATGCGATCATTTCCGATATCCTCATGCCGGAAATGGATGGCTATCGCCTGTGCTACGAGATCCGCAAAAATCCAAAGCTCAGAACGTTGCCTTTCATCGTATACACGGCCAGCTATACCTCGCCATCGGACGAAAAGGTGGCGCTACAATTCGGCGTCGACAAGTTCCTCCGCAAGCCTGCCTCTAGCGAGGAAATCGTCAAGAGCCTGCACGAAGTTCTTGCGTCGGCCAAGCTTCGCGCAAGGGATGATGTGCAAATACCCGAAGAAGCCGAGGCGATGCGGGAATACAACCAGGTGCTGGTGAGAAAGCTCGAAGACACGATCGTTGATTTATCCGAAGCCAATAAAAGCCTTGCTGAGCGCAGCGCACTGGCTGAGTTCGTCGCGACCATTAGCACCACGCTTGCCGAAGCCAACGGCTTGAGAGAGATGCTGCAACGTTGTTGCGATGCGGTGGTCGAGCATCTAGGCTCCGCCTTTGCGCGAATTTGGACGCTCAACGAAGAGAAAAATCTGCTCGAACCGCAAGCCAGCTCGGGTATGTACACCCACATCGACTGGGGCCATGCTCGAGTCCCCGTCGGGCAGTTTGAGATCGGACTCGTCGCGTCTGAACGCAAGCCTCATCTGACGAATACTGTCATTGGCGACCCAAGAGTGCACGATCAGGAATGGGCCAAGCGCGAAGGCTTGGTCGCGTTCGCGGGCTATCCCTTGCTGATCGGCGATCAGCTTGTCGGCGTAATGGCGACATTTGCGCGAAAACCTTTCGGCCAAAATACCCTGGATGCCATGGGTTCGGTGGCTCGTAGCATCGCGGTCGGTATTCAACGGCAACTCGTGGAAGCGGAGGTGAATCAGAATCTCGACCGCATCCGGGCGCTGCATGAAATCGATCTAGCAATCACCTCGACTTTAGATCTGCCGACGGTGCTCAATGTTCTCCTGGAAAAGATCGATATCTTTCTGCCGTTCCCCGCGGCCACCACCATCAGACTATTTAATCCAGTGACAGGACGGTTCGAGAACACGGCCTGCCGGAATCTCGACGAACAAGAATGGAAGCCTGGATCAGGGCGAGGGACAGGGCAACTGTCTAGTGAGTTCCTCAAAACCAAGCGTCCGGTCATCATCCCCGATATTCAGACGGACCCGCAAAAAAAGACCTCGGAGTTTTTCCGTAAACATGGCTTTGTCTCCTATCTCGGCGTCCCGTTGATCGCTAAAGGTAACGCCGTCGGCATTCTGGGTTTCTATACGAAGGAGCCCCACGAATTTACCCAACAAGAGATCGACTTCTTGACCACCCTCGCAGGCCAGGCCGCGGTCGCGATCCACAACGCCCGGCTTTACGAGGAGACCGAGCGCCGAAGGCGCGAAGCGGAGGAACTGGCGCGAGTGGCGCGATCCCTTACGGAAAATCTGGACCCGACGGTTGTGGGAGAGCGCATCTTGACGAGCGTCCGTGACCTCTTCGGCGTCCAGGGCTCGACCCTCAGGCTCCGCCAGGCCGACGGATCGTTCCAACGCTTGGCGTCGTCCGGCGATGTTTTTTCCCAAACTTCGGAGGGAGACACGGTGCCTTCGGGCGTAGGACTGACGGGCCGAGCTATAGCCGAGGGGAACCCAGTTTGGTCTCCAGACATACTCAACGATGCCGAGATTGGTCTTACTGCTGAGATGCGTGATTACCAACTCCGCTCGGGCAACCGTTCGATGATCATCGCGCCGCTGCGCTCACATGAAAAGCTCATCGGCACACTGGCGCTGTCGGACCGAACCGGACGGACCTTTACGGACAATGAAGTCGCGTTGCTACAAGCGTTCGCAGATCAAGCCGCTCTGGCGTTGGAAAATGCCCAGCTCTACGAACAAACGGAGCGGCAACTCAGGCGTATCGAGGCGCTGCGCGAGATCGAGAAGTCGATTACCTCCACGCTCGACCTGAGCACTGTCTTGAATGTTCTGATGGAAAAACTTGACATCT
>VBKY01000353.1 GCA_005879255.1 Deltaproteobacteria bacterium | reverse complement strand
CCGCTCAAGCACGCGGCCCGGAATTGTCAGGCCGATTTGTTTCGCCGCCTTGAGGTTAATGACGAATTCAAATTTCGTTGCTTGTTGCACCGGCAAGTCAGCCGGTTTGGCACCTTTCAAGATCTTGTCCACGTAAACAGCCGCGCGCCGATAAAGGTCATCGTAGTCCGCCCATGAGGCCGCCCTCATCGACAAATTCCTTCTGGTAGTAAATAGCCGGCAACCGGTAGTTGCCGGCTATCTCGACGATCCGCTTTCTTGCGGCGAAAAGGCGGGAAGAGCTGATCGTTATAATCGCGCCGACCTGCTTGTGCTTGGCAGTTTGAAAAGCGTTCTCCAAGCCCTTGGCGTCGGGTTGAGTGTCTATCTCTTCCAATTTCAGCTTCAGCGCCACAGCCGCAGGCCTGATCTCTTTCAGTTGGAGCGGGGCCGCCGACGGCCGCAGAAGCCCAACTCGGGCGAGTTTGGGGACCGCGTCCTTAAGTATCTCTAGCCTTTTGCTATTTAGCTCGGGCGATAAAGCCGAGAGCCCGGTAACATTGCCTCCCGGCCGCGCCAGACTGGTAACCAGACCCGCACCCACGGGGTCCACCGCGTTTGTCATCACGATGGGGATGGTAGTGGTTGCTTTCTTCGCCGACGCTGCTGCCTGCGATGCAGCCACGATGACATCGACCTTAAGTCGAACCAAGTCCGCTGCAAGCTCAGGTAGCCGTTCATTTTTTTGCTCAGCAAACCGATACTCGATGATAATGTTTTTCCCTTCAATCCATCCAAGCTTGTTCAGTCCTTGCGTCCAAAAGCCCTGCCATACCAGAAGCAGTGCTTGAATCCAGGAAACCTATGCGGAAGATTTTCCCTGTCTGCTGCGCTTCGACTGCAGAGCACGGAGCTAGGAGCAGGGCGCATAGAGCAAGGAAAATAATTTTTTTAGTCATTGCTGTCCATCCTGCTATTCCGATCTCTGACTTCTGATCTCTAACCTCAGTTATTTGATCACCCTATCCGCCCGCGCGAGCGCGTTTGCGGCAGCTTGCCGGTTTGGACTTTTGCAAGACTTTGCATTACATTGCAATACAAAAGGAGAACCAACTGTGGAACGTCAATTAACGATGCGATTGCCGGCGGATCTCGCCACCAAATTGGAGCGGTCAGCGAAACGGCTAAAACGCAAGCGATCGGAAGTGGTACGCGAGGCCTTGGAACAATATCTGGACACCCAGCCGGAGGTGCGGCCCATCGAACGCGTGCGCGATCTTCTCGGCAGCGTTGCCAGCGGCCGACCCGACTTGGGTCAGCGCCATCGCGAATACCTAACCCGTCGGTTGCGCCGTGGCCGCTGACCTCCTGCTGGATACCGGAGCCTTTGTGGCGCTCGTGGACCGTGACGAGAAGCTTCACGATGACTGCGTCACCGCGTTGGAACAATGGACTGGCCCGGTCGTCACCACGGAAGCGGTATTGACCGAAACGCTTTACTTGGTCGGGCCCGGATGGCGCGCGCAAAAAGCTTGTCTTGAGTTCATCCTCAGAGGCGCCTTTCAGTTGGTCCCTTCGTCGGTGAAAAGTCTTCAGCGCGTCGCGGTCCTGATGGAAAAGTATCGCAACGTCCCGATGGATTTCGCCGACGCCACTTTGACTGTTTTGGCGGAAGAGCTTGAAACCGAGTGGGTGTTTACATTGGACCGGCGCGGCTTTTCCACCTACAGAATGCATCGAAACCGAGCTTTCAAGATCATCCCCTAAGTTGGAATGACTATCCATTTCCTTTTTCTTGCCTCCCGCGCTTTCGCCTAACCCTTCCTCTATCGCCCCTCACCGAATCACCTTGTCCGCTCGCGCCAGCACATTAGGCGGAATCGTGAGGCCGATCTGCTTGGCCGCTTTCAAGTTGATTACGAAATCGAACTTGGTCGGTTGCTCCACGGGAAGATCTGCGGGCTTGGCGCCTTTGAGAATTTTGTCTACGTAGACCGCCGCACGGCGATACGCGTCACCATAACTTGCTGCATAAGACATGAGGCCGCCGCCCTCTACGAAGTCGCTTCCTTCGTGCATTGAAGGTAGGTGGTTCTTGCTGGCAAGCTCCGCAATCCTCTTTGTATATCTGAAGAACCCGCCAGTCCTGACCGTAACGAGCGCGTTCACGCGGCCATTAGCCGCAGCTCGGAATGCTCCCTCGAAATCAGGGTTGGAACTGCGTACCTCCAACGAGAGCAGAGGTATCTTTAGTGTTCGCGCCGCAGTCTCATATTCTTGGAAACCAGTGCGCTCTGGTGCACTCGGAGTAGCCCAAAGAACTCCAACGCGGGATACCCCCGGGACCGCCTCCTTAAGCAATTCCAGTCGTTTTCCGCTCAGGGCACGCGTCAACAAAGTAAGTCCCGTGACATTTCCGTTTGGACGCGCGAAGCTATCGACAAGTTTTAGATCGACTGGGTCTTGCTGAATCACCATGACAATCGGGATCGTGCTCGTCTCCTGCTTGGCTATGCGGATTGCCGGAGAAGTTCCGGAGATAAACACGTCGACTTTGAGTTGCAGGAGTTCTTTCACAAGGCTTGGTATATGGTCAGGTGCGTCAATGTAGCGATACTCAATGTGGATGTTATTGCCCTCAATATAGCCGAGGTCGCGTAGCCCCTTTCGAAATGGCTCAACGTTAGGAGCATCGGGACCGGTGTTCGCGAGGAATCCTATCCGCGGGACTTTCTTCGGCTGTTGTGACTCAGCGCGAGTCACAGCGGTTAGAATTGCTGTCGCCACTACAAGAGCAGCGATCTTTTTACCCATGCTCCCTCCAATATCAGACCTATCCTGAGCCGTTGAGGAGAATAGACTTTGCCGAAGGATCGGCTGCGAGCCAAGCATCGGGATCTGTTAACAGCACGAATAGTGCCATAGCCGAGCATTCCGGATCTCTGACGAAGGCGTTGAATTCACAAATTATTTCTCAGCGCCACAACCGCCGCTGATGTGCCGATAAACGCACGCATGTAGTCAGATTGATACGGTGCGTAGTCGATTTGATTCATCGCCTTTGAGCAGCGCGATGTGAGTCTGGCTGTGCGCCCTTATGCCATCGCGGCCGATTTGCTGTCAATGGCAACCTATTCCGCGTCGATTCGCTTGACAGCCCGGTCGTGCTGAAATATCTCTCGATGAAACCAGAGAGGAACTCAGATTATGAGCATACGAGGAAAAACAGCAATCGTCGGCATCGGCGAGACGCCGACCGATCGGCTCGGCAGCAAACCAGGCGAGCCGAAAAAATCGACGGCGGATTATCTTGCCTGGGCGGCCCGCCTCGCAATGGAAGATGCCGGGTTAACGAAAAAGGATTTTGATGACCAAGGATTGGCGGCGATTTATACGACCAATCATTCGCAGCCTTTTTGGCCGGAAGAAGTCGCGGCGATCCTCGGCATCACGCCGGGGGTTTCCTTGGCCGGCGGCAACGGCGGCGCAAGTTCGGTATCACTGCTTGGCCATGCCGCTGCGGCGATTAGTGCCGGGCTCTGCGATCTAGTTTTGGTTATTGCGGCGGCCGCGCCCTTTAGCGAGCGCGGCGGTCATCGCGGCACACCTGCCGACACGCGCGACTACGAGATGCCGTTCGGCGTGATGGGACCGAATTGTAAAATTTCTTTCGTCATGAGCCGCTACATGCATGAGTCGGGCATGACCGAAGACCACTTCGGCAAGATCGCCGTCACCGGCCGATATCATGCCTCTCTCAATCCCAACGCGTATCTCAGAAAACCGATCACGATCGACGATTACAAGAAATCACGACTGATTTCCGACCCGATTCGATTGTTCGATTGCGTCATGCCCGCCAACGGCGGCAAAGCCTATATCATGACATCGGCCGAGCGCGCAAAGTCGCTGCGCAAGCCGCCGGTGTACTTGCTCGGCTGGGGCGAGTGTAACAACGCAAGCTACGGACCGCGCTATCGCGCGAATCCGTTAATTACGGGTATCACGCAATCAGGCAAACGGGCTTTCGACATGGCGGGCGTCACGCACAAAGATATCCGCTGCTTGAATCTCTACGACGATTACATTCCCATCGTGATGATCCAGATCGAAGACTTGGGCTTTTGCGGTCGCAACGACAAAGCATTCTTCGAAAAAACCGATTTCACGTTCAAAGGCGATCTGCCGATTCAAACCAGCGGCGGCATGATCAACTGTGGCCAGCCGTCAACGACGGGCGGCATGCTGCACGTGATCGAAACCGTGCGTCAGATTCGCGGCGAGGGCGGCGACCGTCAGGTGTCGAATATCAAATTCGGCATTTCGACCGGCGTCGGCGCGGTCAACTACGGCAAGAACTTCGGCTGCACCGCGGCGGCGATATTCGGCAGCGAAGCGTAACTCGTGATCGTGTTCGTGAATAGTGCCCAGCATCCAACCCCACGAACACGAGCCACGATCCCAGCGTGGGAACTGCAATCAAGCCAGAGTGAATCGCGCAAAGCGCAAAAACAATCCTTGGAAAAAGGCCAAGCTCGAAATTCGAAATCCGAAATTCGAAACAATTCCAAATGATCAAAAAACACAAAATTCCAAACAAGGCCGTTTCGGATTTTGTATTTCGAATTTTCTGTGTTTGTTTCGGATTTCGAGCTTCGGATTTCGAATTTTGTTCGTGATTATTTGGCTAACAATTTGAAAGGTAAGAGTCAAAAATGGCTGATGAGAATACCGTAATCAAAAAACCACTCCCCGAAATTACCCCCGTGAACCAACCATTCTGGGAGGGCGCCAAAGCCGGCAAGCTGATGATGCAAAAGTGCCAGGACTGCGGCACGTGGGTCTTTTGCCCCCGCCCGGTTTGCGGTGATTGCGCCAGCGATAGACTCGAATGGGTTCAGGTCAGCGGCAGAGGCAAAATTTTTTCCTTCACGGTCATCCGCGAAGTCGTCGGACAGGCGCTCAGAGGCTTTGCGCCCGACATTCCTTACGTCACGGCCTGGATCGATTTGGATGACGGCCCACGCTTTTGCAGCAACGTCATCGGCTGCCCGATCGACAAAGTTCATATAGACATGCCGGTGGAAGTTGTCTTCGAAGACAGCGGTGAGGGAGTCACCCTGCCGAAGTTCAAACCGTGCTGAGGCCGCTGAAAAAGGATCAACTGCCGAATGCCCTGAGCACTGCCGAAGGGTGCGCTCGATCGCCGCA
>VBKY01000348.1 GCA_005879255.1 Deltaproteobacteria bacterium | reverse complement strand
GCGACTTCTTTAATATTCGCCTGTCGAAAAACGGCGGCGTCAGCGGCAGCCTGGCCATCGCCAAGCTTGCCCATGAGGCCGGCGTCAAGATTCAAGTTGGCGCGCAGGTCGGCGAGACTGGCATTCTCTCGGCCGCGGGTCGAATCTTTGCGGCCCATTTACCCGAGCTAACTTTCGCCGAAGGCTCCTTCGGCACTTGGCTCCTCGCCGAGGATGTCACGTTCGAAAACGTCGCCTTCGGCTTCGGCGGCCGCGCGCCGCTACTGAAAACCCGCGGCTTGAGCATCACGGTGAAGGAAGAAACGCTGGAGCGCTTCGCCACGGAAAAAATCGAGCTCAGACTTTGAACTTCGATGAGTGTTCTAGTGACCTGGCCCAGAAATTCGAGAGACATCGTTCTCCCTCATTTCGCTCAAAAATCTCCCCTTCCCCTTATGCAAAGAGAGGTTAGAGTCCTGGAGCAAAACTTCCCCCTTTGAAAAAGGGGGATTCAGGGGGATTTGAGTGCAGCTTCACCTGTTGCCATGGTTTGGAGTTTTTAAATGAACTTCTGGATCAGGACACTAAAAGTCTGGTGATTAGTTCCGTTCATGCTGAGCCCGTCGAAGCATCGAAGGCCTTCTTTTAACAGCCTGCTCGCGACAGCCGCGGCGCTTGTCACTCGGCGCCACTGGGCTCGCTGGGACGCGCTCACCGCCAAGCCACGGGAAATCCAAAATCAGTTGCTCCTCGACATTCTCAACCGCAATCGAGGGACGCGCTTCGGTCGCGACCATCGCTTTGATGGGATTCGCTCGCTCAATGACTACCGTAGTCACGTCGAGATCGGTGACTACGAACGGCTGCGTCCCTATGTAGAGCGAGCAAAGCATGGCGAGCCGAACGAGCTGACCGAAGAGCCGGTCTTGATGTTCACCATGACGAGCGGCAGCACCGGCGAACCGAAACTGATTCCCGTCACTAAGACTACGCTGGGCAATCATAGAAAACTGACTCGCCTGTGGTATTACCGCGCTTACTTGGACTATCCCGGTTTTCTGAGTGACAAGTTGCTCGGCGTCGTCAGCCCCGCGATCGAAGGCCGAACTCCGGCAGCGATTCCGTTCGGCGCCGCTTCCGGATTGATCTACCAGAGCACCCCGCGGTGGATTCAAAACGCTTATGTCGTCCCCTATGCGGTCTCCGAGATCAAAGACTTTGAGGCGAAGTACTACCTGATTATGCGTTTAGCGCTCGAACATGAGATCTCCTTTTTCGGCACGCCCAACCCAAGCACGATTCTCCGCCTGGCCGAGACCGCGGACCGATATAAAAACGAGATCGTCAGAGATATCCGCGACGGCGCCATCGCCGGACACTGGAACTTGCCGGCAAAGTTTCGCACCGAGCTCGTGCGCCGGCTTTCGAAGCACCCCACACGCGCGCGGCAACTGGAAAATTTCGTGATCCAACATGGCGCGCTGCGTCCGAGGGAATATTGGCGGCGATTGCAACTGATCGGCTGCTGGAAAGGCGGCACGGTCGCTATTCGGTTGAAGGAATTCGACCGCTGGTTCGCCGGCGGCACGCCGGTACGCGACCTGGGATACATGGCGAGCGAAGCCCAGATGACGCTCCCCGTCTCCGACGTAGGCTCAGCCGGAATCCTCGCCGTCGACAAGAACTTTTACGAATTCATTCCTGAATCGGACATCGGCAGCGCCAATCCGACGATCCTTACCTGCGCGGACCTTGAGCAAGGAAAACATTATTATCTTATTCTCACCACGCCCGGCGGACTCTACCGCTACGATATCAATGACGTGGTTCGCGTTGCCGGTTTTTACAACCAAACGCCGCTTATTGAATTCGTTCGCAAAGGACGCGACGTGACCAACATCACCGGGGAGAAGCTGCACGTTGATCAGGTGATGCAGGCAATGGAACGGGCCCAGAGCGACGCCGGGATTGCGGTACAACATTTCCGTGCTTTCGCCGACATGGAAAAATCACGCTACGCTTTTTTGGTCGAATTCGATGGATTGAGACCAAGCCAAGAGTCGCTGTCGCGTCTGCTTTACGGGTTGGACGCTCGCCTGCACGAGCTAAACGTCGAATACGCGCAGAAACGCGAGTCGCGCCGCCTCGGGGCTCCGGTTCTTTGGGTGATGAGCTCTGGTTGGTTCGAGCGCAAAGCCGGCGCAAGTTCACTGCGCGGTGCCCGCGACGTGCAATTCAAGGCGCAGCTCCTAAGCTCCACGCCGGAAGATGCAAGCGAAATCATGCTCGTCGTCGAGAAGGCCGATCGATCTGAACAAGTCAACGAACCGACGTAATCCGTCTCATTCGTTCTCACTCGTTTGCCATTTCGTCCACGGTTGTTTTAACGCTGACGCACCTTAGGTTTGCAAGGGTTCAGCCTGCATGTTAAAAACTTGCTAAATTTCGGAGGTTCGAATGGATTTTCAGCAACTGGCGGACAAGGCACTTGAAGGCATTGAAGGCCGTTCTCAACGCATCGGAAGAGCAAATACCGGAACTTTTGAGCGCGGCATTCAAAGTACGCCATCACTACTACGGCAAACGTGTGCAGATTCACGTGTTGCAGAATGCCAAGAGCGGCCTTTGCCCGGAGGATTGCCACTATTGCTCGCAATCTTCCGTCTCCGAAGCGCCGATTGACCGATATCCTTTCCTGTCAAAAGAAAAACTGGTTGAAAGCGCCAAGCAAGCAAAAGCGGCCGGCGCGGTCCGGTTTTGCATCGTCAACAGCGGTCGCGGCCCGACGAACAAGGAGATCGACGAGATCGCCGACGCCGTGCGCGAGATCCGAGAAAAGACCGGCATGAACATCTGCTGCTCTTTGGGCTTGATGAACGAAGAAAAAATCCGTCGACTCAAAGAAGTCGGCGTCGGCCGCGTTAACCACAATCTCAATACCAGCCGGACTTATCATCCCGAAATCGTCACTACGCACACTTACGATGACCGCATGGCGACCATTGAGAACGTCAAACACGCCGGCGTCAGCACCTGCTCAGGCGGCATCATCGGTATGGGCGAAAGCGACGACGACATCATCGACTTGGCGCTCGCGCTTCGGGCGATGGACATCGATTCCATTCCGATCAACTTTCTCCATTCGATTCCGAAAACGCCTTTCGAGGAAAAGAAGCAGCTCACGCCGCAGAAGTGTTTGAAGACGCTCTGCCTCTTCCGCTTCGTCAATCCGAGCAAAGAAATCCGCGTCGCCGGCGGCAGGGAAATAAATTTGCGCTCGTTGCAGCCGCTAAGCCTCTACCCGGCAAATTCGCTTTTCGTCAACGGCTACCTGACCACGCCGGGCCAAGAAGCTTCCGACGCCCATCAAATGATCGCCGATCTTGGCTTCGAGCTCGACCAGCCGGCAGCGATCTGATTCGAAAGACCATTTAACCGCAAGGACCTGTCCTGAGCCCTTCGCTACCCTCAGGAAGGGACGCAAAGGTCACAAAGAAAAACCTGCTTGCACAATCAACTCTCAATCTCGTAATCCTGTAGGGTGCGCTCCCGCACCATTGGCCTAGATTCCGGCCTCCGCCGGAATGACGGTCATCCTAAAAACTCCTCTTCTCCTATCGGATCAATGTCGTCTCCTTGACATCCAATCTTGCCTCTCATATTTCCTTGTGAGGATAATTAACGAAAATTAATGTATGGCGGCAAAGAAACAATACATCGTCGGCGTCGACACCGGCGGAACGTTCACTGACGTCGTTGTGCTCGGCGATTCGGGAGAAGTTTGGACGGCGAAGGCCTCGACTACACCGGATGATTTTTCCCGCGGCGTCATGGACGCAGTGGGAGAAGCGGCAACCGCGGTTGGGATGGAGACTTCCGAGCTACTAGGCCACACGACGCTGTTCAAACACGGCAGCACCGTCGCCACTAACGCGTTGATCACGCACAACGGCTGCAAAGTCGGCTTCATCACCACCAAAGGTTTTGAAGATACCACCGAGATCATGCGCGCCATCGGCCGGGTCGATGGTCTTTCCGACGACGAGATCAAGCACGTCACCTGGGTCACCAAGCCGGAGCCATTCGTTCCCAGAGAGAGAGTGATCGGCGTGCGCGAGCGCATCGATTACCAGGGAAACGAAATCGTGCCGCTCAACTGGGACGATGTCATGAAAGCGATTCGGCGGCTGATCGAAGATGAAAAAGTCGAGGCCATCGCCGTGAGCCTGATGCATGCCTGGGTTAATCCACGGCACGAAGAAGAAATTCGCGCGCTTACTGCAGAAGCGGATCCACACCGGAAAGTTTACTGGTCCTTTGGCAGCTCGCTGTCGCAAGTTGCCGGGGAGTACGCCCGCGCCAATACCGCGATTCTGAATTCCTATCTGGGTCCGACGGTCGAGCACTACCTCAAAGAGCTCGAAAACAAACTGCAACAGAGCGGGCTTCAAGGGCCGCTGTTGATCATGCAGGGCAACGGCGGCGTCGCGCACCGCGAGCATGTGAGCGCGATCGCCAATCTGCAATCGGGCCCGGCAGGCGGCATGATTGCGTCGGCCCATGTTGCCGGCTTGCTCAAGCACAAGAATGTCATCACCACGGACATGGGCGGCACGAGCTTCGATGTCGGTCTGATCACGGACGGATATTGGCGCTACGCGCAGGAACCGATCGTCGAGCGCTTCCGCATGCTCCAGCCGATCATCGATATCGAATCCATCGGCGCCGGCGGCGGCACCATCGCACAGGTCGAAGCCGAAACCGCGCGGTTACTGGTGGGCCCGCGCAGCGCCGGCGCCAGTCCGGGTCCGGTCTGCTACGACGCGGGCGGCGAACAAGTGACGGTCACCGACTGTGACCTCGCGCTCGGCATCATCGATCCCGGTTATTTTCTTGGCGGGCGCAAGTATTTGAATAAAGAGAAAGCGCTCACGGCCATCGAGGAAAAGATCGCTCGACCATTGAAACTGAAAATCCATGAAGCGGCAGCGGGAGTTTTCGACATCGTCAATGCCAAGATGTCGGATCTGATTCGCCGCCAGGTCGTGCGCACGGGTTATCTGCCGGAGGAATTCGTCATCTATGCTTTCGGTGGCGCCGGCCCCGTGCACGCTTCCGGCTTTGCGGCCGAATTGGGCATCAAGCAAATTTATATCTTTGCCACCTCGCCGGTGTTCTCCGCATTCGGCGCCGCCGCCGCCGACGTCATTCGTACGCGCGTCATGAGCTGTCAGTACATCCTCCCCGCTGATCCCGCCGTGATCAACCAGCGCCTCGACGCCATTGAAAAAGACATGGCCGCAGCGCTGTCAGGCGAAGGATTTAAAGCCAATCAGGTCGAGTTCCGTCGTTATTTCACCATGCGCTATCGGCGCCAAACCGCCGGAGTGGAGATGCCGATGAGCTTTGATCGCTTCAACACGAATCGCGTCAGGGAGATGCAGTCGACGTTCGAGAAAAAGTACCAGGAACTTTACGGCGTCGGCGCAGGCTACACAAAAGCGGGCATCGAGATCAGCGAGATTCGTGTCGATGCCATCGGCAAAGTCGCCAAACCAAAATTGACTGCGAGGCGCAAAGCCGGCCGCAACGCGCGCGCCGCTCTCAAAGGCAAGCGCCAGGTATTTTTCACCCGGCCTCAACGCAAATTCATCAACACACCGGTCTATGACTATGAACGGCTTGGTGTCGGCACGTTGGTTCGAGGACCGGCGATAATTGAATTGCCCTTTACGACGACGTTAGTGCCGCCGGAGCATAAGGTCAGTGTCGATCCGTACAGGAATCTGGTGATGGAAGTGGCGTAGGAAGATTGGAGTAATGGAAGAATGCGGTGATGGAGTGTTGGAGTGATGGAGTAATGGGTAACCGAGCAATGGAGGTGCTGAGCCATCATGTCCGAATACCCAATATTCCAATACTCCAGTACTCCAATACTCCAACGATGCGTGGGGGGACGCGCGCGATCATGAAGAGAAAGAACCGGAGAATATTCAAGGCGCTATTGTGTTTGATGATTACGAGCGTCGTATTCGCGCGGGGGTGGGGCACGCCCGCTTCCGCCCAACCCGTGCGCATCGCCGTCGGCGCGGCCAGTGTCGCATCGCTGGCCACCTGGGTCGCCCACGACGGCGGTTACTTCGCGCGCGAAGGCGTGCCGGCCGAATTGATCTACATCCGCGGCGGACCGCAGACAATGTCGGCGCTCATCAGCGGTGAAGTCCCCTTCGCGCAGATTTACGGTGGGGCGTTAGTGGCGGCCGGGCTCACTGGCGCCGATGTTGTGATCGTCGCGGGGCTGATCAATCAGCCATTCTTCTCGATCATTACCGCCAAGGGCATCGACAAGCCGGAAGATTTGCGCGGCAAGAAAATTGGCATCAGCACGTTCGGCTCGGCGACCGATTTCGCTTTGCGCTTAGCACTGAAAAAATGGGGAATCAAAGCCGACTCGGAAGTAAGCATATTGCAGATGCGCGGCGTCCCGGAGATTTTACCGGCGATGGCGTCCGGCGCGCTCCACGGCGGCGTCATGTCTCCACCGACCAACATGATAGCGATTCGCGCCGGCTTCAAGGAGCTCGCCTATCTTCCGCAGATCGGCATCTCCTTTCAACATACGAGTCTGGCGACGACCAGAAGATATCTGGAAAAAAACCGCCCCACCGCCTTGAAAGTCATGCGCGCTTACCACAGCGCGATCGAGCGAATCAAAAGCGACAAGGCTTACACCTTGAAAACTCTTTCTAAGTATATGAGCACCACCGACTCTGTGGTTCTGGATTACAGCTACAACGTCGGCCAGCCGCTGTTTAGGATTCCCCCTTATCCGACGTTGGAAGGCATTCAAGCCGCACTCGATTTTCTCGCAGAGAAAGACCCAAAAGCAAAGCAGGCCCAGCCGAAAGATTTCGTCGATATCTCGTTACTTCAGGAGATCGAGAAAGCGGGTGCGAAGAAATAAATCCGGGAGTGATATGTTGGAAGATGAGTAATCGGATTGCGTCGTGCCTCAGCCGTGATGCATTTACCAATACTCCAGTACTCCAAGACTCCAATACTCCAGCTTGATCCCGCGGAGAGCGTGCCATGATGACCAAAATCGATCCCATCCGCTATGAAATGTTTCTGCACCGGCTCTGGGCCATCGGCGAAGAAGGACGGATGACGCTGCAACGCGTCACTGCATCACCGATCGTTTCTCAAGGCGGCGAATGCATGAGCTCATTCTACGACGAGAACGGCACGATGGTGCTCGCCTGCTCCGGCCACTTACGTTTCGCCGCCGCGACCTCGGACGCTATCAACAGCCTCAAGCAGCGCTTTGAGAAGTCGCCGGGATTCTTCGACGGCGATCAATTCTTCTTCAACGATCCTTACGTCGCCGGCTCGCACACCTACGACATGATGATCGTCAAGCCGATCTTTTACCAAGGCGACCTAATCGCCTGGACGGCGACCAGCACGCACACGGCGGATACCGGCGGTTTGCTCCGCGGTGGCGCGTACGAAATTTTTCACGAAGGCATTTGCGTTCCCGGTCTCAAGATCGTCGAGAAAGACGAGTTTCGCGAGGACGTATTTCAGACCTTGACCGGCATGTGCCGCGATCCGCAGTATGTCGGCCTCGATGTCAAAGCGATGATCGCCGGCAACAATATCTGCGCCAAGCGCTATCTCGGTTTGGTGGAAAAGTTCGGGCTCAAGTTCGTCCAGCTGGCCGGCGAGAAGATGATCGAAGACTCTGAAGCCAAGTCGCGCACCAAACTGCGCTCCATGCCCGACGGGACTTGGGTGACGCGCCAGTATGTCACCACGCTCGATCGCAAGACGCGAAAATCAGTGGCGCAGCAGCTTTACTGCACGATGACGAAAAAGGGCGACGAGCTTCACTTCGATTTTACCGGCACCAGCCCGCAGACCGATACCGATCACAATTCCACGTTACCCAGTACGATCGCCCATCTCGCGCTGGCGCTCACCAACACACTTTACTGGGACGTGCCGTGGAGCGATGGCAAGATGCGGCCTGTGAAGATTCACGTGCCGGAAGGCAGCATACTCAACTGCAAATATCCGGCGGCCTGCGGCGCCGGTCCGCGCATCGGCAACGTGCTG
>VBKY01000347.1 GCA_005879255.1 Deltaproteobacteria bacterium | reverse complement strand
ACTGGTTCCATCCCCGTCTACCTCAACGGCCTAGGCTCCGTTACACCGCTCAACACTGTTACAGTCAAGACTCGCGTCGACGGGCAACTGATGAGCGTCCGGTATCAGGAAGGCCAAGTCGTTCGTGCCGGAACCTTGCTGGCCGAGATCGACCCGCGCCCATTCCAGGCCCAGCTGACCCAGTTCGAGGGACAGTTGGCGCGCGACCAGGCTCTGCTGGACAACGCGCGCCTCGATCTACAGCGTTTCACAGTCCTCGTCCAGCAGAATTCAATTCCAAAGCAACAGTACGATACGCAAGTATCCCTTCTGCGCCAGCTCGAAGGCACCGTTAAAAACGATCAGGGACAGATCGACGGCGTCAAAGTGCAGCTTATCTACACCCGCATCACCGCGCCGTTCAGCGGGCGGGTCGGGCTGCGCCTGGTCGATCCGGGGAACTTCGTTCAAACGACTGACACCACTGGCCTGGTTGTGATCACGCAGCTCCAGCCGATCACCGTTGTGTTTACTATTCCAGAGGACAACATTCCGGCCGTGCTCGACAAGCTGAAGCGCGGCGTCCGGCTGCCGGTCGAGGCGTATGACCGCGCGCTGCAGCGTCGGCTTGCCACCGGATACTTACTGACGGTCGATAATCAAATCGACGCAACCACAGGCACCGTCAGGCTGAAAGCGCTCTTTCCCAACGACGACAACGCTCTTTTCCCCAACCAGTTCGTCAACGTGAAACTCCTGGTGGAAACGCAACAGGAAGCCACGTTGATTCCGACGCGGGCCATTCAGCGCAACGCTCAGGGTGCATTTGTCTACCTGGTGAAGCCCGACCAAACCGTGGCGATGCATACGATTTCGGTGGGCACAACCAATGGCGATATGACGGCGGTAGAGGGATTAAAGGCCGGCGATGTCATTGCGGCCGACAATTTCGACAGGCTGCGCGACGGAGTCAAGATAGCAGCGCGTAATCCGCCGACGAATACAAACGGCGGAGCTGCTCCGTGAGTCCTTCTCGTCCATTCATTCTTCGGCCGGTCGCGACGTCGTTGCTAATGGCAGCCATTCTCCTCGTCGGCATCGCCGGCTATCAGCAATTGCCGGTTTCGGCGCTGCCGGAAGTCGACTACCCCACGATCCAGGTGCTGACTTTTTTCCCCGGAGCGAGTCCGGATGTCATGGCCTCCGGTGTTACCGCGCCGCTCGAGAGGCAGTTCGGTCAGGTCCCGGGCCTAAACCAGATGACGTCGACGAGCTCGGACGGAAGCTCGGTCATCACGTTACAGTTCTCGCTTGACCTCGATATCGATGTGGCGGCGCAAGAGGTACAGGCAGCGATCAATGCAGCGCAGACCTTTCTGCCCAGCGATCTTCCCAGTCCGCCCATTTACAGCAAAACGAACCCGGCGGATACGCCGGTTCTGACCCTGGCGTTGACATCGAATTCCATGCCGTTGTCGAAGGTACAGGACCTGGCAGATACACGCCTCGCTCAGAAGATCTCACAGTTGCCCGGTGTCGGACTAGTGACCATCAGTGGTGGCCAGAAGCCCGCTGTTCGGGTTCAAGCCAATCCCACGGCGCTCTCATCGTACGGCGTCAACTTGGAGGATGTGCGCACGGCGCTGCAGCAGGCAAGCATCAATCGCCCCAAGGGCAACTTTGATGGGCCGCATCAGTCGTACCAAGTCGGCGCCAATGATCAGTTATTGACGAGCGATGAGTACCGGTCGGTTGTCGTCGCCTTTCGCAATGGGGCGCCGGTCATGCTGTCGGATGTGGCAACGGTGATTGATGACGTCGAGAATGCAAAGCAGGCAGCGTGGATGAACAACGTCCCGGCGGTCATCGTCAATATTCAGCGGCAGCCCGGCGCCAATATCATTCAGGTTGTCGATCGCATCAAAACGCTTTTGCCACAACTGAACAGTACGCTGCCCTCGTCCATTCAGGTCTCCGTTCTGACGGATCGCACCTTGACCATTCGCGCGTCGGTCGCGGACGTCCAGTTCGAGCTCATGTTGACCGTGACGCTCGTGGTGCTGGTGATTTTTCTCTTCTTACGGAATGTCGCGGCAACGATCATCCCGAGTATTGCGGTACCGCTGTCTCTCGTCGGCACGTTTGCTGTGATGTATCTGCTCGGCTACAGCCTCAACAACCTGACCCTCATGGCGTTGACGATCTCGACAGGTTTTGTTGTCGATGACGCGATCGTCATGATTGAGAACATCGTTCGTTACATCGAAGAGGGGGAGAAGCCGCTGGCGGCGGCGCTGAAGGGAGCGGAGCAAATCGGGTTTACCATTGTGTCGCTGACGGTTTCGCTGATTGCTGTATTGATACCGTTGCTGTTCATGGGAGACATTGTCGGGCGCCTGTTCCGGGAATTTGCGATTACTCTCAGCGTGACCATCCTTGTCTCCGCAGTCGTCTCACTGACCCTCACGCCGATGATGTGCTCCAAGCTGCTGCGGCAGAAATCTGCGGCCCGGCAGGGACGCCTCTACCAGGCATCGGAGCGCGCATTTGAGAGTGTCATCGAGTTCTATGGCAAGACTCTCCAGTGGGTGCTGCGGCACCAGACGGCGACTCTATTTGTGGCGGCTGCCACTCTTGCGCTTACCGGGTGGCTTTACATCATCGTCCCCAAAGGTTTTTTTCCGGTGCAGGATACCGGTGTGATTCAGGGCATTTCCGAAGCGCCTGAGACCATTTCCTTTGCCGCGATGGCCCAAAGACAGCAGGCGCTCGCTCAAGTCATTCTCAGGAACCCCGCGGTGGAGAGTCTTTCCTCGTTCATCGGCGCGGATGGCATCAACACAACCCAGAATAGCGGGCGTATTCTCATCAATCTCAAGCCGCTGGCCGAGCGCAGAATAAACGCGACAGATGTGATGCGCCGGTTGCAGCCGGCGTTGGCGAACGTCGATGACATCAGGTTGTACATGCAGCCGGTGCAGGATTTGACCATTGAGGATCGGACCAGCCGAACGCAGTATCAGTACACGCTCGAAGATCCCGACGCGAATGAGTTGAGCCTATGGACGGCGCGGCTGGTCGACAAGCTCAAGGCGCTGCCTCAGCTCCGTGATGTCGCCACCGATCAGCAGACAGAGGGTTTGCAAGCGTCGCTTGTCATCGACCGCGTCACCGCTTCCCGGCTAGGGATCACGCCACAGATGATCGATGACGCCCTTTACGACGCCTTCGGTCAACGCCAAGTCTCGACCTTGTTCACACAGTTGAATCAATACCACGTGGTGCTGGAAACCCTGCCGGAGTTCCAGCAGAATCCGGCCAAATTGGAACAAATCTATGTCCGTTCCTCAGCCACAGCTCCGACATCACCACCGGCTACGGGTTCGGACGCGTCGGTCGCGATTGCGCCTTCGACTTCAACGGCGACAACGATAGGTTCATCCGCGCCCAGCGCGACAACGATTATTCCTACCACCTCCAACATAAATGGAGCGGCCGTGCCGCTCAGCGCGTTTACTCATTTTGAGTCGGGCACCGCGCCCCTTGCCATCAACCATCAGGGGCAATTCCCAGTCGTCACCATTTCATTCAATCTCGCTCCCGGCGCCTCTTTGGGAGAGGCCACGAATGCGATTGAGCAGGCGCGCAAGGAGCTTGGCATGCCGCTAAGCATCCAGGCGGCATTTCAAGGCACGGCACAAGCGTTTCAAGCCTCGCTGGCCAATGAGCCAGTGCTCATTTTGGCAGCGCTGGTGACCGTATACATCGTGCTCGGGGTTCTTTATGAGAGCTACATCCACCCGATCACGATTCTGTCGACCCTGCCCTCGGCCGGAGTGGGAGCGATTCTAGCGCTGCTGATCTGCCGCTCGGAACTGAGCGTCGTTGCGCTCATCGGCATTATCCTGCTGATCGGCATCGTGAAAAAGAACGCGATCATGATGATCGATTTTGCGCTCGACGCTGAGCGCCATGGGGGCAAAAGCCCGGTGGACGCGATTTATCAGGCATGTCTGCTGCGCTTTCGTCCCATCATGATGACCACTATGGCCGCTCTCCTGGGTAGTCTGCCGCTGGCTCTCGGTTCCGGGATGGGTTCGGAATTGCGCCGGCCCCTCGGCATCACCATCGTGGGCGGACTGCTCCTGAGCCAACTCCTTACCCTGTACACGACGCCGGTCGTTTACATCTTCTTCGGCCGGCTTGCCATGAAAACCTCAAAGTTCCGCGCCGGCCAGGAAGGCGCAGAGCCCGTTCCAGTGGAGTAGCCATGAGCCTTTCCGCCCCATTCATTCATCGGCCCGTGGCGACAGTTTTACTGACGGCGGCAATTGCGCTCGCAGGGGCCGTCGCCTTCACGGTCCTGCCGGTATCACCGCTGCCCCAGATTGACTTCCCCACCATTACGGTGGCAGCGGCTTTCCCGGGAGCAAGTCCCGAGACCATGGCTTCCTCGGTCGCCGCGCCGCTGGAGCGGCAGTTCGGGCGCGTTGCCGGTGTGACGGAAATGACGTCAACGAGCTCTCTCGGCGCGACTGCGATCACACTGCAGTTCGACTTGAACCGGAATATCGACGCGGCGGCGAGAGACATTGAAGCCGCCATCAATGCCGCTCGTGGTTTTCTGCCGACTGATCTGCCGAACAATCCGACGTATCGAAAGGTCAATCCGGCAGATGCGCCAATTCTGATTGTGGCGTTGACGTCGGACGTCTACAATCCCGGCCGGCTCTATGATGTAGCCTCGACGATCTTGCAGCAGAAGCTGTCGCAGATAGACGGAGTCGGGCAGGTCATTGTCGGCGGCAGTTCGTTGCCTGCTGTGCGCGTAGAGGTGAATCCCACCGCGTTGAACAAGTACGGGCTCGACCTGGAGGACGTTCGCAACATGTTGAGCGTGCAGAACGTGAATCGGCCGAAGGGACAGATAGCGGATGATCGTACCAGGTCGGATCTGGCGACAAATGACCAGCTCCTCAAGGCCGACGCCTATAAGCCGCTGATCGTGAGCTATCAGAATGGTGCTGCGGTCAAGCTGGCGGATGTCGCCAACGTGCAGGCATGACCAATGGAAAGCCGTCGGTGCTGGTGGTTATTTCGCGCGAGCCGGGGGCGAATATCATCGCTACCGTGGACCGTGTGCGGGAGGCTATTCCTCAGCTAAAGGCTTCCATTCCTGCAGCGATCGATCTCACAGTTGTCCTCGATCAGACGACCACAATCCGGGCATCGGTGCATGACGTGGAGCAGACGCTGCTTATCTCGATTGGGCTTGTGATCATCATCGTGTTCATCTTTCTCAGAAATGTCCGCACAACGTTTATTCCAAGCGTGGTGGTCCCGGTCTCGTTAATCGGCACCTTCGGGGTGATGTATTTGTGTGGTTACAGCCTCGACAACCTGTCGCTGATGGCGCTCACGATTTCAACCGGCTTCGTCGTCGATGACGCGATTGTCGTCATCGAAAACGTGACCCGGCATCTCGAGCAAGGAATGCGACCGATGGAAGCCGCGTTGAAAGGGGCCGAAGAAATCGGCTTTACGGTCCTGTCCATCAGTATCTCGCTGGTTGCCGTATTCATTCCGATCTTGCTGATGGGCGGCATCGTCGGGCGCTTGTTCCGCGAATTTGCCGTCACCCTCTCGGCTGCCATTCTCGTTTCGCTCGTCGTTTCATTGACCACCACTCCCATGATGTGCGCCAGGCTTCTCAAGCACCGGCGAGAGGAAGATCACGGCAGACTCTATCGGGGGAGCGAGGAAGTTTTCCGTTGGGTACTACGCCTGTACGAGCACAGCCTCGCATGGGTCCTGCGCCACGCGGCCTTCACCTTGGGTGTTCTCCTGCTCACGATCGGCGTGAATGTCTATCTCCTCATCATTGTGCCTAAAGGATTTTTTCCGCAGCAGGATACCGGGCGCCTCACTGGAGGCATTCAGGGTGTCCAAGATACGTCCTTTCAGGCGATGCGGCAAAGGATTGCCCGCTTCGTAGACATTGTTAGAGCTGATCCGGCCGTAGCCAACGTGATGGCCTTTACAGGCAGCGGGGCAGGCACGACGACGAATACCGGCAGAGTATTTATCGCGTTAAAGCCTCTCGGGGAGCGCAACGACAGCGCGGATCAACTGATCAATCGTTTGCGGCCAAAACTGGCGACGGTGCCGGGAGCGGCGCTTTATCTGCAAGGGGTGCAAGACTTGCGCATCGGAGCCAGGCTGAGCAACGCGCAATATCAATACACGATTCAGAGCGATAATCTTGAGGATTTGACCCGGTGGGGGCC
>VBKY01000346.1 GCA_005879255.1 Deltaproteobacteria bacterium | reverse complement strand
GATGCGCTTAAGAGAACTGGTTTTCATTAATCGATCGGCTTGTGAGAAGAGAAGTTTAAGATGAACGGAAGCTGGCGCGCCTGGAGGGATTCGAACCCCCAACCCTCAGATCCGAAGTCTGATGCTCTGTCCAGTTGAGCTACAGGCGCTTACGAGAACGCGTTCGCTATTGAAAATAGACAATCTCCAAGCCTTTTTCAAAAAAGAACCGGTAAAGTGATGCGGGGATTTGACGGTCCGTCACGAACATCGCGCGCGCGGGTAAATGGAAACCCCAAGCCGTAACGGTGAGCCTGTCCTGCGCTGAGCCGTTGGTCGCGGCAAAGCGATGCTCCCGGTAGGAGGCTTGATGACCCAGCATCGTCAACACCTTGTCGATAAGCTCGCGGGACGACAATGAACTGATATCGAGTTCTACGGTGCGCACGCCTTGCTTCTCCTGCAACGCCTGTTTAATTTCCGGATCGGTGCGTTGAAAGAATAGCGCAGTGCGTTTACCATTCTGCTCAAATACCCGGTCGGTGCGCGTATCTACTCTGAGCCCGTCGCGCAGCTCAACTGATAGAGTCTCGGCCACGCCGAACGATATGCCAAACGACAAAAGCAACGAGTCGACCATTTCCCCTTTGTCCCGTGGCCAATTTTTCACCTGCGCTGCAACATCTTTGGGCGGCTTCGCCGCTTCAGGCGGCTTTTGTCCCCGGGCCGATGACGATAGCGCCACGTCGCGCAAATGCAGTCCTTTTTTAACGAGTTGAGATTTTAAATATTCCGGGATTTCGCTCGGCTCATCGGTGAGGTTGATAACAACGATTTCCTGGGTTCTATTACTTTGCTCCGGAGCCAAAGCGATCCAGTTGCCCTTGGCTTCGAAGGCAACTCCTTCATCATGTACGATGACCGGCCGGTCCGTAGGCAACGATTGATAACCCAGTCGCGCGAGCAACTGACTTACCGCCTCTTGTATCGATACTCCGTTGGCCATCGGCAAAACTTGTGTCCCAACGGATGGGTCGCTCAATTTCGTTCTAAGCGAAGCCGGGATCTTGTCATCCGGGTCAATGACCACTTTTTGTCCCAACGTGGGATTGTAGATCACTGGGTAGGTGCTCTTGTCGAAACGGACGGTAGCGTCCTTTACGACGACGACTTCTTCACCGCTTTGCTGCATTTGACCGCCCATCGCTTCCACAACCGTAGCGAACAACGCCATGTTATCTTTCGCCGGCGCCCGAAGAGTTTGACGCCGGTCCTGTGGCCCGAGAGCTGCTTTCGGCGCCGCGCTCGCTGTCGCTTCCGGCGGGGGCTTAGGTTCGGCGCCGGCCCGCGGTGCCGGCGCCGGTTTGGTTTCTACAGCCGGCGGCGCTGCCCTCGCTGTGATCTCTTGGCCGCGGCCCACCGTGGGTAATCGCAGGATCTCGCCTTCTAAAAGAGTGTCCCAGGTTTTGCGCTCAGGATTGAGGTCTTTTACCAGCGCGTAATACTGCGCGACTTTACGGTCATCGGTGACTTTCAGCTGTTCCCGTAAAATTTGATAGAGATGTTCGCCCGCTTTCACGCGGTAGCTGGTGGTCACTCCGGCACCAGGTTGCGTCTTCTCGGAGACGGCAACTTCGGTCGAAGGACCGCCTTCGAGCAATTGATCGGCGCGGAGCGGAATGAAGATTTTGTCCCCGACGCGCAGTACGTCAAGGTTTTTTACCTGAGGATTCAATCCTCGAATCACCACGAGATAGCTGCGAAATTTTTTCCCCGATAGGCCCTTCTCCTCCACCAAGATCCGCCACAGAGAATCGCCGGGACCTATTTGGCGCTCTTCACCTTGAACCTCTTGGCCGCGAAATTCACGCGTGTTGACCGACCTACGCAGGTTCAGCTCCGCCTGACCGCCGGCCGGAGCCGAGGGCGCCGCCGCCTGCGCACGGCCGAGTGCGGGCGCGCAGAACACGATGAGGCCGGCGCCGATAAATAAAAGGTGATGGTAAAGCCGCATGATCCTTACTTCACCTTCCATAGGGTTCCTCCGGGCGTATCTTCAATCACTATCCCTTCCTTCTGGAGTTGGTCACGGATGCGATCCGCCTTTTCCCATTCCTTTGCTTTTCTCGCATCATCGCGCTCGGCAATTCTGCTTTCGATCTCTTCCCGCGAGATCGGCGCTTTTCTGAGCCAACGCTCTTTCTTCCGATCAAAATATCCTTCGTGAAGCAGCCCGAGCGTATCGCACATCATGCGCAGCGCAGCGCCTCTTGACTCAATCCCTTTCAACTTTTTGTCGTCAAGCAACCGATTGAGCGCGCGCACTTCGTCAAAAATCAACGCCAGCGCGCGCGGCGTGTTGAAATCGTCATCCATCTCGTGGCGGAAAGAATCCATCAGCGCTGAATCTGCTACGGCTTGTGCCTGTCCTTTGAGCGATTGGTTTACCCGATCGAGGGTTTCGTAAATGCGATCGGTTGCTTTTCCTGCTTCTTCCAATCCTTCCCTGGAGAAATCCATCGGACTGCGATACTGGCTGCCGAGGAACCACTGGCGCAATGCAGCGGCGTCTTGTCCTTCCAGAATCTCCCGGACTGTAAAGTAGTTGCCCAACGACTTGGACATCTTCTCACTATTTACGGTGAGCAGGCCGTTATGGATCCAATAACGCGCAAACGGACAATCGAAGGCTGCTTCCGATTGGGCAATTTCGTTCTCGTGGTGCGGAAACATCAAATCAGTGCCGCCGCCGTGGATGTCAAACGGCTGTCCGAGATACTTGGTGCTCATTGCCGAACATTCGATGTGCCAACCCGGCCTACCGGGACCCCATGGGCTATCCCAAGTGGGTTCGCCCGGCTTGCTCGATTTCCACAGCGCGAAATCCAAAGGAGACTTCTTGCGCTCGTCGACCTCCACTCTCGCGCCCGCCTCGAGTTCGGCGATCTTCTTGCCAGATAATTTGCCGTAGTCTTTAAAGCGGTTCACTTCGTAGTATACGTCACCGCCGATTGAATAGGCGAGACCTTTATTTTCGAGCCGTTCGATGAGCGCGATGATTTCCGGGATATGCGATGTTGCTCTCGGCTCCTCGGTCGGACGTAACAACCCCAAAGTTTCGCTGTCACGATAATATTCTTCGATGTAGCGATTGGTGATGACTTCGCAGCTGACCTTTTCCTCGTTGGCCTTGTTGATAATCTTATCATCCACATCGGTAAAATTGCGCACGAATTTGACGTCGTAGCCGGAAAACTTGAGGTAACGATAGATCACGTCGAAAGTCGCGAGAGAGCGCGCGTGTCCGATGTGTGCCGAATCGTAAACCGTCACGCCGCAAACGTACAGACGCACCTGTCCCGGCGTCAGCGGAACAAAAATTTCTTTCGTTCCAGTTAACGTATTGAAGATTCTTAACGACATGTCGATGAAGGCTCAATCTTACGGAACATTCACGTTTTTGCAAGTGAAATTACGCTCTCCGGCTTGATAACCCGGAAAAAAAAGCATAGACAAAAGTCCTATGAATTTCGCCAAGCCCTATGAGGATTTGCGTGAGTTTATCGCCGCATTGGATGAACACGGCAAATTGTATCGCATTCACCGTGAAATCAACAAAGACAGCGAGTTACAACCGCTGGTCCGTTGGCAGTTCAGAGGCGGCATACCCGAAGAGGGACGGCGCGGATTTTTGTTCGACAACGTCACCGACGGCAAGAAGCGCAAATACCATTGCCAAGTTCTCGTCGGCGGTCTTTCGGGATCGGAGGCGATCTATTGCTTGGGTCTTAAATGCCAACCCGACGAAGTTGCCGATCGATGGATCTACGCCATGGATCATTTAGTCGATCCGGTGATTGTCGGTTCCGGCTCGTGTCAGGAGGAAATCCATAAGGGCGATCAATTGCTCGCGCACGGCGGCTTGATGGAGTTCGCCGTTCCGATGTCGACGCCCGGATTCGACAATGGACCGTACATTACCGCCGGACACTGGATAACCAAAGATCCGGAAACCGGCAGACGCAACGTCGGTAATTATCGAGGCTTGATCAAAGGCCCGACCACGACCGGTCTCATGTCGGGCACGCCGCAGGATCTGTCGACTCATTGGGAAAAATGCCGCAAGTTGGGCAAACCATTGGAAGTCGCGATTGTCGTCGGCACGATTCCCGCTGTGTCCTACTGCGCAACCCAAAAAGTGCCGCCGGAGATTGACGAGCTCGCGCTCGCCGGCGGCTTGATGGGCGCGCCCGTGAAACTCGTGAAGTGCCAGACCGTCGATCTCGAAGTGCCCGCGACCTCGGAGATCGTGCTCGAAGGGATCATTCCAACCAATTATATGGAAGAGGAAGGGCCCTACGGCGAGTCCATGGGTTACGTCGACCCGCGCACCTTGAGCACGATGTTCGAGCTCAAATGCGTTACTCATCGCAAGAACCCGATCTGGGTGTCGATCATAAGTCAAGTTACGCCCAGCGAAAGCTCCAAGATCAAAGCGATGGGCATGGCGACGCTGGTCAAACGATTCATCATCAGTAAAGGCTTCGACTGCGTCAGGGAAGTGCACATGATCGAGCCGCTAGTAAATATGCGTCCCTATGTCGCCGTGAGTCTTAAAAAACGCAACGACGAAGATCCATGGGGTGTGATGCAAGCGGTATTGGACTACGGTGACCGTGTAGGAAAAATGATTGTCGCCGTCGACGAAGATATCAACGTCAAAGATCCCATAGCGGTAACATGGGCGATCACGCACCGCTCGCAACCGCACAAAGACGTCAAGATCGTCGGCGATCGTCCGTTCGGCGCTACGCCGATCGGCATGGTCGCAACCCATCCATCGAGCCGCTACGATAACTCCGAATCATCCTTGCTTATCGATGCGACGAGGAAAGCCGACTTTCCTCCCCTTTCCTTACCGAAGGAAGAATTCATGGTTCGCGCTAAAGAAATCTGGGAGGAGCTAGGCTTGCCGAAACTCCAACCGCAAGAACCCTGGCACGGTTACCTGATGGGCTTATGGCCGGAAAACCTGAACCACGAAGCCGAGCTCGCGGCACGAAGCGAGCATGAAAAAGTTTGGGAAATCTTGCGCCAGACGCGCGTTCAGGTCGGTGAAGGCGAGACCTTAAAA
Source organism: Deltaproteobacteria bacterium (assembly GCA_005879255.1). The sequence continues at coordinate 388 of VBKY01000346.1, read as the reverse complement.
TCGATGCGCGCTAAATGGGGCAAGACGCACTCTGGGCGAGCTGAATGACTGGGGCCGCATACTGGGCTCATCGAGGGGCCAAGTCCGCGTCATTGGGATCCCGTGATCTAGTGTCCCGTCCCAGAAATTCGCGACAGAATTCCCGCACCGTTCCACCAAAAATCTCCCCTTCCCCTCTTTTCCAAATTTTTCCAAAGAGGGGTTAGAGTCTTGGAGCGAAACTTCCCCCTTTTGCAAAGGGGAAGCTGTGAAAAAATCGTATAAAAACGTTTATGCATAGCTATATAACTATGATATAGTTGTCTCCCGATTTCTGATTAAGGGAGACGCTTTGGATGGGATACCTAACCAAGATTCAAGTCGTCGAACGGGCAAACGGGCAGCGACA
>VBKY01000360.1:15677-16125 GCA_005879255.1 Deltaproteobacteria bacterium | reverse complement strand
TTGGACAACAACGTGGCAGTAACTCCAGTCGGTCCAATGTTGCAGGCTGTCACAAGTAATCAACAGGCCGCCATGGACTGTGAGCAAAATCGCGGCTTCCGGAAATCGTGTTTCTTTAAACAAGAAAAGCTCGGTGGACTCAATCGGCAAGACAATATTCTCATCCAGCGGCCGCGTCGGTTGCGGTTCTGGGTAGTAATCAGATCTTGTCTGGCACCAAAACTCCGCGCCATAGCGATCGACATAATATCGGTCATCGACGCCGTGTAGTAACCGATCCGGATCACGTTGGTGAGCTTTTCCAACCTATCCACCTCCGATTCTGCCGCAGCGTCGAGCCGCACCGGACTTATTGCCGTCAGAGCGCCGTTATGCCGGACAATAATCATGTTCCGGTTCATGCGCATGCCCGGACCAACGCGAGCACTACCATGGACCAGGAAAACTT
>VBKY01000360.1:11969-15648 GCA_005879255.1 Deltaproteobacteria bacterium | reverse complement strand
GGTATTTGCTCGGATCAAGCATCTTGATTCTACTCGGTGAAACAATGCTCCGCTTGTGACGGTTTTAAGAATCTTATTTCTTTTTGATACACTCGCAGCCGAGGGCCGGACAGCTTTCGCGAAATTGCTGAAAAGCCAGATAGCCATCCGTAACCGTTTCGGCATAGATAATTTTTTCCGTCTCGACGTCATAAATCAAATCGGTCCCTAAAATTCTACCCCACCACGGGCGCATGAAAATAAGCTTCTCGTTGACCCATTTCACGTCGGCGAGGCCGAATAGTTCCGAAAATTCGATGCGCAATAGATAGTCCTTTTCGGCGTAAATTGTCACTGAACCGGTCGGGCGTCCACCTTCGAGCGTAAAATAATAACCGTTGTTCGGAGAGTAAATACCGGCTTTCAGTTTGGTATCGCGCACTCTTCGAATCAGCGTTCGATCCTTCCAAATATCCAACATTTCCCGGCTATGAAAGAGACGGGCGTCGACCCAACAATCCGGCGCAGCGCCCGGCCACGTTCGTTCGGCCGGCGAAGTAATCGCCGCATAAAATATCACAAAAGCAATCGTTAGAGCGTACGTCACGCGACCTCCAATCATGTGGCAAGCTGCTATTGATGGCATTACCTCAGTCATCAATTCACGCCGGAAAGTTCCCCTCAGCCGCCAACTGCCGCATCCGTTCGTCGAGCTGCCGCATGTAACTTCGCCGATCGCCCGTCCAGGGCAACGGTTCACCGACGAACACATCACAGAAAAAAGGCACCAATATCGTCTCGCCTTTAGGCAACGCCTTGCCTAGCCCGTGTAGAAACACCGGAATTACCGGAACCGTCGGGTTGCTCTCGGCCAACCGCGCGATGCCGCCTTTGAAGCTCTGCATCTGCTCCGGCTCGCCCCGGCTGCCCTCAGGAAAAACAATGAGCACTTGGCCACCGGCGAGAGCTTGGTTGCATGGAGCCAGCGGATTATCGTCGCCGCGGGAAATGGTTCGTTTGATCGGCAAAATACCCACTACTTTGAGAGTGAACCATGAAAATAGCCGCGAAGTCAGAAAGTAATCCATCGCAGCGACCGGGTGAAGCTTCGGCAGGAGACTAAGTGGAAACAGGCTCATCAACACCATCGTATCAAGATGGCTGTTGTGGTTGGCGACGATGATCGCAGGTCCGGCTTTAGGAAGTCGCTCTCGATGGCGCACGTTCAGACCGAGAATGATCAGCACAATCAAGCGAATAAACACCCCGTAGAACAAGAAGCGCAGGAGCGAATTCATCTCAGTAGTAGAGATAATAAATGAAATGAAAAAATAGCGGCGCCGTGTAGGTCAGGCTGTCGATGCGATCGAGGATGCCGCCATGCCCCGGCAGCATGCTGCCGCTGTCCTTGAGGCCGATGTCACGTTTCAAAGCCGAGATCGTCACGTCGCCGATGAATCCGGCGTTGCTGATCAACAAGCCGGCCGCTATCGCAACCATCCAAGTCATCGGCGTAAGCCATTCTGCGAGCAGTACCGCAAGCAATGTAGTCGTCACCATGCCACCGAGAAAACCTTCCCAGGTCTTGTTCGGGCTTACTTTGGGAATGATTTTTTTGCGCCCCAACATTTTTCCCCAGCCGTATTGTGCCACGTCGTTGAACTCGGTCAGAAAAACCAGAAACAGGACCAAGCCGGCGGCTCCCGCGCTTGGATTATTGGCCTCCGGTAAGACCAAGAGATAAGCGATGTGACTGATTCCGAACACCATCGTCATGATGCCCCAATGAAGCGTTCCCGCCGCGCGCAGAAATTCCTTGGTCTCACCGACGATAACCATGCGCATCGGAAGTAAGAGAAACACATATACGGGAATGAAGATGATAAACATGCCATACCAGGCTTGAGCGACCCAGTAATACTGCACAGGGATCGATAGATACGCCCAGAACAGCACGCGCCGGTCGGCCCGCCGCGTCGGGACAATCGAAAGATACTCTTTGAGAGCCAAAAAACTGACGAACGCGAAGAAAGCCACCGAGACGTTGCGGCTCATGATGATGACGAGAGTGAATATCGAAACGATGAGCCACCAGGAGCGGATTCGTTGAACCAACTCGGTGCGATCCTTTTCAGGTGCGCGCCAACGCAGCATCATGACCCAGGCCGATGCAACGACGAGAATGGCGTAGAGGCCACCGAGCGACCATAAAACATGCGGGCTGACTTGAAACTGAATCACCCAATCTCCGCCAGTGCGCGCCGCGCGCGATTGACGATCGTCACAAGCAACAGACCAAGGGTAATCAACAAAATGGCATCGACCCAGAACGCCGGTTGGATGCCGATGCCCAAGAGCAAGCACAGCAAGCCGAATGCGAACGCCCGGTCGCTCTTGCCCATCGGCCCGTCATAGCGCCGCTGCGCGCCGATCTGTAGCGCGACCACGCCGGTCATTTCACTGACAATGGCTAGTATTGTGATTGCCACGATGTAGATCGAATTCACTCCCGGGACCAGCCCTAGCGGCAAGTATAGTGCCGTGTCCGATAGCACGTCGCCAAGCTCGTTCAAGATCGCGCCAAGCGAGCTCTTCATCTTGTACTCGCGCGCCAACATGCCGTCGATGGCGTTGAGCGCCATGCGCACGAACAGCGCCAGCGGCATTAACAACAGCAACCACTTTTCTGCGGGAAATAAAACGATCGCTGCGCCGACGATAAACGAAACTATCATCGCGGCAATCGTCACATGATTGGCCGTGACTCCGGCTTCGGCGAGGGACTTTACGAGCGGTCTTAGTAGAGCTTGGAAGCGTGGCTTGAGGTCATAGATGGAGGGCATTTGGCAGCGCAACGCCTACGCTGGCGACCAGAGTAATCCTATGAGTTCTCCGACACCCTTGACCAGCTGGCCGCGACCATGACTCAAGTAAAGCCCAAACTGCGCAATCAGCGAGTACGCGATGGCGAACTGGGCGACTGCATATCCCGCAATCGTAAATTGTGAAATGCTGACCAAACCCACACCAAACTGCGAGAGAACCAAACCACCACAGGGGAATTGGCCGATGGCGATAATACCCTTCGCCGGAACCGGCATGCGGTTCGGCCGATATTTGAACGATATATGCAGCAGCGGCCAACCAAACAATTCAAGCTTCGACTTGTGTTCGAAGCCGAAACCGTCCCACTTTTCGCCCGCCGGAAATGGCGCACCACAGTGGGGACACGCCATCGCCTGTTCGGAAATCTCACGCTGGCATTCTCGACAAGCTTTCATTCAGCCTCCCGCCACAGATTCGAGAGTTGATTCCAGCGGTTTGGTCCTCACCTCACCGGGAGAAGATACTGTCGCGCGAAAACAACGATCGAATCGGCGAGATCGATTGCCATTCGATCCAACTTCGCACGCGCCCGCAGATTGGTGCCGATCTCTAATTGAATCGCATCGATCTGAGTGCCACGATGACTACCGTAGGTTCGCGTAGTGTAACCGCCGCTATAGCGTTGCTCTCGTGCCTCGCCGACGCCATTTGGAATAACTTTGTAACCTTTCAATGCCAGCTGCCCAACAATGCTTTTTGGTCCGGTAAGCGCTTCATTGCCAAACTTTTGCTGTAATGCCGAGACACTTCTGCCGTTGTCCGTACCACGAAAAATGGTATCAGCCTCGGAGCCCTGGCCGTGAATATCCAGCAA
>VBKY01000360.1:0-11950 GCA_005879255.1 Deltaproteobacteria bacterium | reverse complement strand
CTCGTAATAAGGCTTCGCCGCTGCCGACTCATAGGCCGCGGCGTGCGGACGATTGGCATCGACATACTTTCGCTCGAACCGGGCGACAATCACAAAGGGCTTGGCATCCAATCGATCGCCGAGTGCACGGCCAATCGCTTCCGCAAGTTCAGCCGTGTTGCTGTCTCGTTCTGTGGTGAATTGCGGCACGCCGATGCCCCGCCGGACCGGTACTCCCGGGATCGACTCGCGGCCGCCGTGAGGTGCAGAGAGAATAATCGGCAACATCCCAGCCCAGACCGTCAGCAGCCGCGCTGGTCCTTGCTCCTCTTGCGCAGAGAGGGGCCGCATGGAGAAGAACTCCGATCGCTACCAGACCGAGCTTTGCCAAGGCACCCGTTCGAAAATTGCGCATGTGATTCATCAAGAGCGAAAGCACAAAGTCCTGAACAGCGCGAACTCTAACGCTCGCGCCGTATCAAGCTTTTGAATCGCCTGGAAGACGGCGTAGCGTGACATTCTGGCAATCGGCCCGGATGTCGGAGGGCTCAATAATCTAGCATCACTTCGGCTCTGACATCTTTTCTGAGAGCTTTTTCAAAAACTCCGGCGGAAAGGGATCGGCGTCGAGCGCTCTTGCCTGTCTCACCCTTATCCAGGCTTCGGAGTACCTCTCTTGAGCGTACAACGAAATCGCCCATTCCCGCCAACTCGGCGCGTATTTCGGGTTGAGCTCCAAGCTTTCTGTGAAACGATTATTGGCGACGACGAAGTGATGGGCGCGCTCCAGCTGTTTCTCCGCCGGCATACGCGCGGCGTACTCCGAGTGAACCGTGCCGAGATCGCACAGAAGTGCTGTCCGCTGGGTTGAATCGTCGGTGAGCTCGCGGGCGGTTTCCAGCTGCTCGATCGCTTCGGCCAATTTGCCTCTTTCGCTAAGCACCGCTCCGAAGCCCCAAAACACGCTGTAGTTTTTCGGATTCAACAGCCATGCTTGATTGAAACGTTGCATTGCCACATCGCCTTGCTTCGCTCGGATCGCCGCCCAGCCTTGTGTCGCGAGCGCGTTGCTGGCGGCCTGCCGGCTACCATATCTGAGAGTCGTATCACGGATAAACGCCTCGTCCGCTTGCTTGAGATTATCCGGTCGCGCTATTTTGGGCTGGCCAAACATCGGCAGCATCTCCGAGCCATCGCTTTGCGCATGCGCTGAGTTGAGCCCGATCAAAAGAGCGATAACCAAACACATCAATCCTAAACGCATCTTCTGCAACGCTTGCCCGTCAATTCGTAAATCGCAACTTACTTTCATCAAAAAAATCCACCTATGGCGCATCATAAACGGGATTTTCCCCGGTGCGCCGATTGTTACCTTGACACTTCAAAAGTTCTAGGGCTATTTTGGCAACAAATCAAACGAGGGAGTTCTAATGATCGAAGGACTGAAAGAAAAAGTGGCCATCGTTACCGGAGGCGGCCATGGCATCGGGCGGGCGTATTGCCATGGCTTTGCCGAAGCGGGCGCGAAAGTCGTCGTCGCCGATATCGACGCACCGGCAGCGGAAAAGGTTGCCGGCGAAGTGATCAAACAGTTCGATGCCAAAGCGTTGGCTGCAAAGGTCGATGTGGCGGGCGAACAATCGACTAAAGACATGGCCAAACTCGCGCTCGATAAGTTTGGACAGATCGACATCCTGATCAATAATGCAGCGATCTTTGCAACCATTCCGATGAACCGCGGCGGTATCGACAGCATCGACCCGGCCGAGTGGGACCGCATGATGGCGGTGAATTTGAAAGGCTTGTTCTTCTGCTGCCGCGCCGTGCTGCCCACTATGCGCCGCCAGAAATCAGGCAAGATCATCAATATTTCATCAGGCACGGTATTAAACGGCAGCGCTGGGCGCATTCATTACGTGACTTCGAAGGCCGGCGTCATCGGCTTTACCCGCACCCTCGCCCGCGAAGTCGGCGACGACAACATCAACGTCAATGCGATCGCTCCCGGTTCGACTCTTTCCGAGGACAATCCATCCGAAGAGGTTCTTAAAATGCGCGGCGCGCGGGTCGGTGACCGCTGCTTGAAACGGGTCCAATTACCTAAGGATCTGGTCGGCACAGTGCTCTTCCTCGCATCGCCGCTCAGCGATTTTATGACCGGCCAAACCGTCGCCGTCGACGGTGGCACGGCATTTCTATAACGGGGTGTCTGAGAAGTTGTTAAAGAATTCGGCGACCACCCCTATCGTCATGCCGGTGAAAACCGGCATCAGTAGGGGCGGGGTTTGAAACCCGCCCTACGCTCGGATTCCGGTAGAGCCACCAATGGCTGAATACCAACACCGAACTACTATCGCCGGCGACGTCAAGACTCATTTTTTGGAGGCGGGCAGCGGGCCAGATCTCGTGCTGCTCCATGGCGGCGAATACGGCGCATCAGCTGAAATCACCTGGCGCCACAACATTGAAGTCCTTGCCAGCAAATTTCATGTCGTTGCGCCGGATATTTTGGGCTGGGGGCAGACAGAGAAGATTTACAGCTTTTCAGATCCAGCCGGATTGCGCATCCGACATCTGCAGAGATTCCTGGAAACCCTGGGAATCGGCAAAGCATTCTTCGTCGGCAATTCCGCCGGCGGCGGTCTCATTCTCAGGACCGCCGTGCGTCATCCACCGCCGTTGCAAATTCAAAAAATGGTGACCATCTGCGGTAACGCCAGTGTGTTCAAAACCACCTCACAGGCGGATCTCGATAACTACACGCCGTCGATGGAGAACATGAAAAAAATCGTCGCGCTGCTCTACCACGATCCCAAGTGGCAAACCGAAGAAAACATCCGCGAGCGTTACGAAAGCTCGATCATTCCTGGCGCATGGGAGACATTGTCAGCGGCCCGTCTAAGAAGTCCGGCTCACCAAGTGCGCTCGACCACTGACGAATTCGTCAAGCAGCTTTCGCAGCTCAACATCCCGCTGCTCATCATGTCCTGCAAGCACGACCCACTAAATCAAAGTGATTGGGACGTCAACTTTCAGAAAATTGTCCCCGGCTCCAAAGTGCATCGCTTTATGAACTCGGCCCATGAACCGCAGATCGAAGAGACCGAGGAGTTTAACCGCGTACTGGTCGAGTTCCTCCTGAGTTAGATTTGAATAGGTAGGGACTGATTGAGCCGCTCTTGTCGCGCGTGAAAGTTACCAATCGTCATACCGGCCCTTCGACCGCGCTCAGGATAAACTCCAGCCGGTATCCAGGTACGTTCCGTAGAACATCAAATGATTGGATTCCGGCATGCGCCGGAATGACGAAACCGGAGAAGTTAATGACCTTATCTTTTGTAACACGCGTCTTCGTCATTATTTGCGGACTACTCCAACTCTTCAGTACTCCATCTGCGTTCGCGCAGCTAACCCGCCTAAAAACTTCCTACAGCGCGCTCACCGCCAACATGGCGGCGTATTGGCTGGCGAAGGACGCCAAGATTTTTGAAAAGCATGGGTTAAGCGTCGATGTTGTCCTGATCGAAAGCGGCGTCACCACGGTCCAAGCGTTGACCGCCGGCGAAACCCAGATCGCCATGGGAGGCGGCACGGTCGCGGTCAGCAGTAATCTAGCCGGCAGCGACATAGTTTCGATCGCCAGCATTGAAAGCCGCCTACCCTACGCGCTGCTCTCGCAAAAAGACATCAAGACCATCGACCAGTTAAAAGGCAAACGGCTGGCGATTTCCCGCTTCGGCAGCGCTTCTGATTTGGCCGCGCGCCTGATCTTGCAGCGCTACGGATTGGTCGCCGACAAAGACGTGATGATCCTTCAGACCGGCGGCACGAGCACGCGCCTTTCCGCTCTGCACAAGCGCAGCGTCGACGCGACGATCCTTACACCGGAGTTTTTCACGCTTGCCAAGAAAGCCGGCTTCACGATCCTCGCCGATCCGACGCAGTATGATATTCCATTTCCCCAGCTGGAAGTCATCACCAGCCGCGCGTTTCTTAAAGCCAATGCCGACGTCGCGACGAGATATCTCCGCGCGATTATCGAAGGCATCTACGTGGTCAAGAATAATCCCGAGCCGAGCATTCGGGCGCTCGGGAAATATCTTAAAATCGATGACCGCGAAGCCTTGGAAGAAGTCTATCGGCTCTACCGCGAGATCTATCCCTCTGTGCCGCACGTCTCGCCCGCCGCCATTCAAACTCAGCTCACCTGGATGGCCGAAAAAGATCCCAGAGCCAAAGCAGCCAAACCGGAACAATTCATCGACGGCACGATTTTGAAGGAGATCGAAAAGAGCGGATTCGTCTTGAAGCTATATCAAAAATGACCTACGCAGAGTCTTTCTGGCTCTGCGTAGGCCCATTCTACTTCCTTTAAAAAATCAGGGAAGCACGCGGACGAAAACGGACATTTGAAACTGCTGAGTGTCGGGATCAAAAAAATGATTTTTGCGCGCGCAGATCACCAGATAGGTGCCGGGCTTAGAGAACTGTACTACTTCAACGCCGTCGTTCCGACCAACATTGGTATTACCCCTGTAGATTCTTCCAATAGAGTCACTGATTATCCCGCCAGCGTTCTGAGGAACAGGAGGAGGCTCGACGTTGGTTTTATTGATGTCCTCAGGTTGTAGTAACGCCTTTCCTCGGGCATAAGATTCTCGCTCGAAATGACAATACGGAGATTTCTACCACTACATCAAGATCCCTCACTTCGTTAGGGATGACGGCCGCCGGTCGCGGTCGTTATTTCACTCCGTATTTCGCCATGATCTCGTCTATAAAGCCGCTCTGATCGATCTTTTTTAGAATTCGGTCGTCGATCAGGGTCTCGGGCTTGACGCTTTCGACCTTGGGATTGGTGCGTTTCATCAGACGCACGACGTTCGTGACACCGGCAGGCGCCGCGTAAGGTTTTCGGTCGAGCCCTGTGACCATGTCTTTGTAACCTTCTTCTGCGTCCTTTTCGCTAATGCGCAGATATTTTTGCAAGATTTTTAGTGTGATGGGTTTTTGTATCGGCGAAAGGCAAAAGGCCGCGCCTTCAATCACGGATCGCAATACTCCCTCGACGATTTGTGGATTCTTTTGAATATAGGGCTCACGAACAACGATCGACGAGCTCAAAATCGGCAGTTTGGCCTTGTCGAGCTCTGCGAGTATGGGAAATCCCCTTGCATGCAGTGGCCGGCTAAGGACGCCGTCTAGAACCGTCGCATCGATCGTGCCGCTGGCAACGGCCTGAGCGAGCACGGTTTGATCGCCTGCCGCGATAATACTGATCTTGTCCCGCTCCGGATCGAGACCGAGATGCTCAAGGGCCAAGATCGCGCCCATCCACACGGTGCCGCCGATGGATTGCACGCCAAATTTCTTGCCGCGTAAATCTTCCGGTGATTTGATACCGGGTCTGACCACCAAATCGTAGGTAACGCGGTTGGTCAGCGCGGATAACACTTTGAGATCGGAACCCGACGCAACTGCTCCGATTACCGCGGTGCCTCCCGTGTACCCTACTTCAATTTCATTGGAGGCCATGGCGGCGACCAAGGTAGGCGCGCCGCGAACAAACAGCGGCTCGGCCTCGAATCCATACTTGGTGAACAATCCCCGTTCCCGGGGTGCCCATAACGGACAGACGCGAGCATTCATCGCTGCATAGGCGATAATGAGTTTTTTGCCGGCCGCAGCGGCATGTGCGTTGCCCTGAGAGATCACTAAGCCAAAAATTGCGGCGAGTGCCAAAAGCAATTTGACCATGAAACCTCCCATAATTTTGGATGATCCGCCCGCGATTCTGAAATTGGCTGCCAATCCAAACAAAATGAGCGATTCAGTTTAGCTCCGAGCAGTCCTGTGACCTCCACTGGCTCGGCGCGACAATAGGACTTCCGATCAGAGCCCTAATCCCAGCAGATTGATCGCGTTCTCTCCCAAGACTTTCCGCTTGTTCTCTTGAGAAATCTTCGTGCTTCGTGAGATCGGTCCGGTCACCTGGCCAGGTTGAGAGGAGTCCCAGTGCGGAGAATCGGTGGCGAGCACGAGGCGATCCCCACCCAGATACTCCACCGCCCATTCGAACAAGCCGTCTTCAAAGGGTTCGCAGCCGACGTAAACGCTCTGATTGAAGATATCCGTCGGCCGGCGCTTCTGCCACGGCACCAGATGCGGCAGTTTCTCCCAGTGCTCGTCCATGCGCGATAGCCACCAGGGCATCTGCGACGCGCCGGTCTCCAAACAAATGATTTTGAGATTCGGGTGCTTTTCCAAAACGCCACCGCAAAGATAGATCATCAGGCACACCATCGTCTCGATGGTGCGGCCGACCATGTGCGAGAAGAAAAAGTTATCGGCGAAGCGCTCCTGGCCCATGGAGCCGGTCTTCGTATCGTGGAAAATAATCGGCGTGTTGGTTTTCTCGAGCTCGTCAAATATCGGATCGAAGTACGGGTCCCACCATTCTTTGCCGGGGATCGGCGTCGCTTTGACGTTGAGCGCCTTGCTGCCCAGCTCGCGTGAGCGACGCAGCTCCTTAATTGCTTCTTGCGGATCTTGGAGTGGAATCACTCCCGCCCACATGAGGCGTCCCTGCTGCTGCGAGGCGTACCAGTTCATGTAATTGTTCTGCGCTCGCGCGTAGGCGGCGGCGAGCTCCGGATCGTCGACGAACCAAAGGATGTCCAGCGCGGGTGAATTGGGCGAGAGCACTGCGACGTCGATGCCGTCCAGGTCCATGTTGCGCACGCGGCCGTGCGGCGTGAGATCGGCTTCAGTGACCCACTCATTCTTTTCCGCTTTTTGCCGCCCTACCTCGGAACCAATCATGATTCGATTGCCAATCAGCGTTTTACGCCGCTCTTCGCCTCGACGGTTTGTTGCCAACTTTCCAAGTCGCCGACTAGATGACTGTCTAGATCGATAACCTTCATTCCATCAATCGCCATAAGTCGTCCTTTCTTTTTCAGCGCGATGCGCTCTTTCCGGCCAAGGCCTGTTCTAGAAATCCGCTCTTTTCCAATTCGCGGAGAATGCTCATGTCGACCAAACGGTCCATGCTGATTTCGCCGATTTTAGGATTACGCAGTTTCATAAAGCGTTGGATATTTTTGAGGCCGTCGACCACGACGAAAGCGTGTCGGTCGGTCCGCCGGACGTAGTCCTCATAGCCGTCGTTGGCGGCCATCGAATCAGTAATACCAAGCTTCTTGGTCATGATTTCCATTACAGCTGCCTTGTTGGCCGGATTGAGAAGATAGCCGTGCCCTTCGACCAGGGCTTTTAGAGCGCTGCGCACAATTGTCTGATGGCCCGCAAGATAATCCGCCTTGACGACGACGCTCGTACCCACTAGAGGAATTTTTTCCAGATCGCCCAGAAAATTGTAGCCCATGCGCTTGAGCCGTTGGCTAAAAACCCCTGCGAGAGACGCTCCTTGAATCGTTCCGGCTTCCAGCGCCTGGCTGATCACCCGTTGGTCGCCGAACGCCGCCAGCGAGATCTTGTCGCGCTCCGGATTCAAGCCGATTTGTTCCATTCCCAACATCGCCGACATCCATCCGGTGCCGCCGATGCTGGTAACTCCAATCCGCTTCCCTTTCAGGTCGGCGGGTGTTTTTATTTCGGGGCGAACCACGAGATCAGTCTGGATAAAATTGGAGAAGGCCGCGACAATCTTCATGTCGAGCCCGCCTACCGCCGCGCCTAACGTCGCCGTTCCGCCGGTGTAGGCCAAGTGCACATCGCCGGTATTAATCGTCGCAATCAAGGTCGGCGAGCCCGGAATAAATATCGACTGGACGTCGAGGCCGTTTTTCGCGAAGAAACCCTTCTCTTGCGCGACCCAGAGAGTAGTCGCAACGGAGCTCATCGAGGCATAGCCGACAACGATTTTCGCGCGGGATTGAGCGTTCCCGGTAGCCGGAACGAAGCAAAGAACGAGCAGTGCCGTGAAAATAGAAAAATGTTTTTGAAGTATTAAGGCCATGTTGCAAGCCTGTTGTCGGGATAACAAAGCGGCCTGCTGCTGTCAATCAACAGTTCTGCTGAATAACGGCTCAATCCGGCCTCAACATAGTGCTTGAACCCGGTTGTTTGACAAACTTCCTCTCAAAGTCTAGTTGATCTTTATCCGCGACGGCAATTTTACAGCATCACAATGACGAAGCTGACTCCTCTCCTGCTGTTATTGGCGTGGTTGCCGTCGAGCGCCCGCGCCCAAGCAACCTTCTACAACGGCAAGACTTTACGAGTCATCGTCGGCAGCAGCGCAGGCAACACTCAAGATCAGATGACTCGTCTGGTCGCGCGCTACCTGCCAAAGTATATTCCAGGCCATCCCAATGTCATCGTCGATAACGTAAGCGGCGCCAGTTCGATGATTGCCGCGAATTATCTTTTCAAGCTGGCCAGACCCGACGGGTTGACTATCGGCACAGTTTCCCGGGCGCTCTATTTCGATCAACTCGTCGGCCGTAAAGAAGTTCAGTTTGACTGGTCAAAATTCACCTGGATCGGCAGTCCGGTCGAAGGTCATGAAGTGCTTATCATCGCCGGTAACACCCCGTATAAGAGCATCCGTGACGTGGTGAATGCGGGCCAATCACCAAAGTGTGGCGCTTCCGGGACCACTTCGACCGGCTATTATATTCCTAAGCTCGCCAACGAAATCTTCGGCACGAAGTTTCACATCGTAACAGGATACGGCGGCGGCGCGGAGCTCGATCTTGCCATCCAGCGCGGCGAAACCCAATGCCGCGCGACCAGCGTCTCGGGCTTTACCGGTTTTGGGGCGTTTCGAGATTGGCGCCAGTCGGGCTCGGCGCGGGTGTTGCTTCAAACCGGTCGCAAGAGAGATCCCAAATTACCCGATGTCCCAACGATTTATGAGCTTATGAATGATTTCAAAACTCCCGAGTGGGGCCGGCGCTTGGCGACTGTGATGTTATATCCCGGCGAGTTCGGATGGCCGATGGTCGCGCCACCTGGAATATCGGCGGACAGGATAGATATACTCCGCACCGCATTCAAGAGCGCGCTCGCCGATAGCGACTTGGTTATGGAGACAAAGAAAAGGCAGTTAGAATTGTCGCCCTCCGGAGGCGAAGAGCTCGAAAAGTTGGCAAAGGAAGTGATCGCTCAACCGCGCGATATCATCGAGCGCATGAAGGGCCTGCTTGGCGATTGAGCTATCGAATCACAAACCCGTTGTTCGTTGTCAATTAGGACCATATCGCTATGTCATGCTGAGCGAAGCGAAGCATCTCGGAGTTTCGAAGGTGTCACAAAATCGAGATTCTTCGGCTACGCCTCAGAATGACACTACGCGGCCATAAAGTTTTTAACAAGGAGGAGAAAGAGCCTTGAAACTTCGAGTCGGTAATGCGTGTTGGCATGCGTTTCATGTCCAGCATGCCGCGGTGGCGCTCGAAGCCGGTTACTTTGCCCAAGAAGGCATCGACGCCGAAATCGTCCACGCCAAGATCAATCCTAAAGCGATTGAATCAAGCCGGCCGGGTGGCGAGCGTTACGATGAAGTCGGCACGGTGGTGCGCGATATGATCGCCTTCGGCATCGATATTATTCCCGATGTCCATGTACGCACGCCGTTCGCTGAACGCGCTCTCGGCAATGATGAAGTGCGAATTATTGGCGGCTGGCGCAGCCAGTTCCGCGGCAGTTTGGTCGCCGCTCCCGGCATTGAGTCGCTGCAGGATCTGCGTGGCAAGCGAATCGGTGACTGGTACAAGGGTGGCATCGCCACCATGTGGTACGAGCAGCAATTGCGCAAGGCTGAGATCGATCCCGAGCGCGATGTCGAGTGGAAGATCGGCTATAAGTACGGATCGCTGCGCGAAGCGTGGAGACCTTTGCTCGCGGGCGAAACCGACGCCGCCATAGTGCAGAACCCGTTTGTGCCGCAACTATTGGAACGCGGCTTTAACCGGCTTTATGATTTTGTCGAGGACAACAAGCCGCATGGCCGGCCCGACCGGGTGACCGTGGCGCGCAAGTCGTTCATTGAGCGCAATCCGGAAATGATCAAACGCTACTGGAAAGCTTCGATCCGTGCCTATCAGTTCATGCGCATCAAGGAAAACTATCCGTTTTTTCGCGCCATCGAAGCCAAGCTGCGGGTTAACAATCCTGACGAAGCGGAACGCACCCGGGACCTATTTCCGATGATGCTGATGGACGATCATTTCTTTCCGCTGGATGGACAGGTAAGCAGCGAAGGCATCTGGCGCATCCTCGAAGAACACAAAGCCGGCAGCGCGTTACCCGCGTCGGTGCAGCGCAGCGACGTCGACCAAGTCCGCCGCACGGAACTCGTCGAAGAAGCCTGGGCGGAGATATCCCAGACGGATGAGGTGAAACGTAATCTCGAACGGCTGCAACCGGTGATTGCGCGAGTGGGATTTTGATCGATCAAGCCGTGCAGGCTATTTGCCGCGAATAGCCAGTAGGTCGGGTTACCGCAGCGTAACCCGACCTACTAAGCTAAGCTGCGTAATGGCGATTACGAGTGCTCTTACAGCCCGTCATTCCCGCACGCTTTAAGCGGGTCCGCCACAGGGCTTTGGACGGATCCGTCCTTCGGCGGAAATCCAGGCAAAACTCTGACTGGAGGCCGTAAAAACATTCGGGGTTGATAACTTGGGGAAATGGATCGAAAAGATTTATCGATACCCGCAGCAAACTGTGGGTTGATTGCGCCAGCCCTTTGTCCGACTGGAACGGTTTGAACGATTTTAACTGCTGAAACTTTCTTATAGTCCCAGTTCCTTCTGCGCTTGCCTGACGTAACTCTGATCGGCGTATTTTTCCGGCGTCGGCAAAGGTTCTTTTAGCACCCCATCTCTAAACTGGACGTCGATGTTCACTTTCAGTCCGTCGAGCGTGATCGAGCCGTCGATGGGAAAAACCTTGTTCTTGGTGAAGTAGTCTATGCCCCTCCGCGCGTAGGGCTGCTTCACGCCCATCTCGCTGATGAACAATTCGGTTGCTTGAGCCGGTTGCTCATGGATCCATCGGAGAGAGCGAATATGTGCCTTCAAGAATTTGACGACGGTCGTGCGGTTCTTCTCCGCCCAGGCGGGATTCACGGTGATGCCGTTGAACTGATACGTGGAGATCACTTCCATTGTATCGCCAAGCCGATTGAAGCCCTGGTCCAGCGCAATGTCAGAATAGGGCACACCAAGAACCGCCCCCGCGATCGCGCCGCTTTCCAGCGCGGTCAGGCGCGCTGTAGTGCCGCCCGAGATGACCGTCATAGCGTAATCCTTTGGAAAGTGAAGCCCTTTGCTTTTAAGATATTCCAAGAGGATCGACGTCGCGCCGCCGCGCAAGGCGGACACGCCCAGCCTGGCCCCTCTGAGGTCGTCGAGTTTCTTGTACGCCTTGCCGCCCACGAGAACGTACGGCGCAGCGTTATCGACTCCGGCGATGACCTTTAAGTTAGCGCCCTTTTCGTTGACCGCGATCATCCCGTCGGAATTCAAGGTGCCGAAATCGATCTCTCCGGTGAGCAATGCTTGAAGTTGCACGTCACTTCTTCCTATCAGAATCAGCTCGACCTTGAGATTTTCGGCGTTGTAAAAACCTCTTTTCTGACCGACGTAGAACGGCAGGTAAAATATCGTCTTCGAGGTCATGCCGACCTTCAACGATTGTGCGTTCGTCTTACCGAGCGAGAAAGCGATGCAGGAAATGAATACGAGGACAGCGGCTAAACTCCGTCTCATCGCCAATAGCCTCCTTTTTTGCGTAGATTCTGGATTATGCCGAAGCATTTGAAAGCGCAACAACGCGCAGTCTTTATCACCCTACCGATTTCTAACTTGACAAGAACTCGAGATAGGTTGTAGGGCAAGCGGCAAAGGAGTGGATGTCATGAAAACCGCGATTACGGTGCTGGCGGCGGTTGCTTGCTTGGTTCTTCCTTGTGTGACTCGCGCGAATCCTTATTTAGCCA
>VBKY01000750.1 GCA_005879255.1 Deltaproteobacteria bacterium | reverse complement strand
TCGCGATATTCCCATAAGCGAGATCGCCGATTTCAGTATTCTAAGAGAAGTGCAGAAGGAGTTGGGTCTGCGTTGATCAGTCTAAAATTCAATCTGGCGCCACACGCTGCGCTGCTCTGCTGCGTTACAGTCCCATAGCCGAAGCTGCACAGCTGCTCCGCGGTTAGTCCAACACGTTTTCCCCCCTGGCGAGACTTCGGCGCTCTCGTCGCAACTTGATTGCCTCCAGGCTTTAGAGATAAAACGCTATCCGGACTTTGAAAGTAACTCATAGGAATGAGAAATGTCGACTGATCCGGTGATTGAGTTCGCGCAGCAAGCGTTCGGCACTGATGCTGGTCTAGCGCCGGATGCGACAGCACGTTCGCCCATACTGGATTGGCTGGCCGGAGCGGATGACGAAGTCATAATTCCAGCTGAGGTTGACGACCCAATCAGGCTTGAAGGCCGTGTTCCGTCGCGGCGCGGACTAAACCCTGTGGCGGATGGGACAAAAGTAGAGACCTTGGCCTTCTACCTACCTTTCGTGTGTGGTCGCTCGATCAACGCCTTGCGCTTCCGAAGAAGCTCCCCGACGTCGACATTCTAAGGCACGCCTACTACTTGCTTGTTGAGCACGAGCGTTTTCACTTTTGCGCGGAGTATGCGGCATCCAGGGTTGAGATAGTCACTGCGCAGAGCTGTTACAACGACTATTTCAAGGACAACGATGCCAGTCTCCACGAAGAGGCCCTAGCCAACGCACATGCGCTTAGTGTTTTCAGGCGACAGGCCAGCGCCAAGTTAGTGAAGGCTGCGTCAGCATGGATGGCCACTCAGCCCCAAGGCTACAGTGACTTCAAGAACTGGCTTCCCCCACACTTTACGGATGGGAAGCGGCGGGCAACTTCGTTTATGACGCTCACCGCAGCCCTGGCAAATCGCCTTCTATCCAGGCGGCATCCGGCCGAGTTTCTCTTTTTGCAAACAACCGTGCGACAGATTCCCATTCGTATTATTCTCGAGTCATCGATTCCATGGTTAAAGGTCGCGCGGCCGTTCCCTAAGGACTTCGGACTTCAAGTTCATGTGCACTCGAACGACCACCGGCCACCTCACATTCACATCGAGTGTCCGCCGGGAACACCGCGCAGCCGATATCGGTGGCCTGAACTCTCCCCACTTAGCGGCGATCGCTCTTTAAGAACTGGTGAGAAGAAGCGTCTTGGTAAGTATTTAGAAATTTACGGCGGAGCGATTGCGCAAAGGGTCGCGACTATTCCATGGAAGTAGACTCATTTTGCACCCTAGAATGGCGCAGTTAGATACGGCTGGAGCTTGTGAGCGGCGGAATGCGTCATACCGCCCGGGAACGAGCACACTCGGGGCGCAAGATAACTTATTGGCTGGAGTGGACAATTTACTTGTTTACCAAAACTCCAACCTTCTGGCTGCCACTCAACCGAAGCGTTTAGACCAAAACGATGAGCGCGTCGATGACTTCCTCTCGCGATGACTTCCCGGAGTCAACGAAGCACGCGCTGGCCGCCCGAGTGAACCATCGCTGCTCGAATCCAGGTTGCGGTGCTCGGACCAGCGGGCCTCAAGTCGAACCCGGTAAAGCCTTGAACGTTGGCGTCGCGGCCCACATTGCGAGTGCAGCACCTGGCGGGCCGCGGTACGACCCCACCATGACCCCTCAACAGCGCGCGGATATCGCTAACGGCGTGTGGCTCTGCCAGACCTGCGCGAAGCTGGTCGACAATGACGAAGTGCGCTTCAAGGAGGTAGTCCTTCGCGAGTGGAAGGCCGTCGCGGAACAGGACGCCCTTGATCAGGAGGCAGTGCAGATCATCGACAAGTGGGTGAATGAGTCCTACCCCGAGGAGGCTGGCATTATTCAGGAGTTGACCGCTCAGGGCTACGACCTTCGCTGGAGCACGGCGAACCAAGAGAGCGAGAGGGTGGACCTGCAAGGCTGGGAGCCTGTCCTGTTAGACCAGACAGAGGGAACGAAGGCCCGGCTCAAGATCCACGACCAACCAGTCGTCGGAGGATACTTAATCCTCCTCAAAAAAAAGAAATTGTGAGCGGCGTTTGCTCCGGTGCAATCACGAGTCGCCGCGGCTCAAACCTAGCCATTGGTCGAGTTAGTTCCACGCGTATTCCGAAACAACAACCCAGTTTCCTTCCGGATCTTCGAACTTAATCTGACCATTGGCGTTTTCGGAAAGAGCGACGCCGCCAGTCTGCAGCCGTTTTTTGATCGAAGAGAGATCGCTAACTTGAATGCCGAAATACTGCACTCCGCTCTTCGGGCGTACTTGAGACTTAGTGAGTAGCAGCGTCACCGTGCCGTCGCTGAGCCGAATCGTGCCATCATCACTCCACCCGGCGATCTGGAGATCGAACTGCTGTTGGTAGAATTCACAGGCCGCGGCCAAATCCGGTACTTGCACGGCGAGCAAGCGCACGCCGGGAAGTTTCTTTTCTTCTCTGCCGAGAAAACCGCGGGACGAAAGATCGACATTGTTTCCCCAAGGATCGAGGAACCGGACCTCGGCGGGTCGCGCCCCCTCGGGGCCTCCAACACCGGCGGAAACCTGCGGAGTTGTGCCGTGGGTCAAATTCTTCGGCAGCTTGGCCACCGCCTGGTCCAGATTATCCACCAT
>VBKY01000021.1 GCA_005879255.1 Deltaproteobacteria bacterium | reverse complement strand
GAGAGTCTCGCACTTGGTGAGATCCACTGGCTTGCCGCGCAGCCCGCCGACGTAGGCAAACTCGGCGTGGCGCGCCAGTCCCGAACTGATCGGGCTCATCGCGGCGATGCACAGCAGCGGTTCCATACCGATGGCGACCGCCATGGGCATGGGCTCGTTCGCCGCTTCGTACTGACGGTAGTGCGCCAGGCCGTCGCGGTGAATCGACATCCAGAGAGTTTTCTCGTCTTTCACCAGCAGGCGATACATGCCCATGTTCTGATCGCCGGTGGCGCGATCTTTGGTGATGCAGCCATGAAAGGTGCCAAGGTAGGGACCGGCGTCCTTTTCATGCCAAACCGGAGTCGGAAACTTGGTGATATCCACCGCCCCGTCTTTGTAAATTTCCTCTTTGCACGGCCCGCCTTTGACTTCGACGGGCACCATCGGATTTTTAAATCCCGAGAGAAACTTCTCGAACATCGCGCGCATGTCGCCTTCGATGCCCAGCGCGACGGCGACTTTCCGGTCCGTCGATAACACGTTGGTGACCAGCGGCGTCTTGTGGCCTTTGATATTTTCAAACAACAAAGCCGGGCCTTTTCTTATCAGCGAATGATAAGCGATGGCGCCCAGCTCATGCACCGGCTCGACGGCAGCTTTGACGCGTTTCAGCTCACCGATCTCCTCTAGCGAATGCAAATACTCGCGTAACGAATCAAACGGCATAAACAGGTTCTCCTTTCATTCGCCGAGCTCAGTCTTTGCTGAGTGCTGACTGCTATTCGATTCTATGAATGTCCCTTCAAAACCTCTTCAACAAACTTCGGCTCGACAAATCTTCTGAGATCCACAGCTCCGCGGGCCTTAAGCTCCGGTATGCTGTCCCATGCGTTCTGAATCCCGAGCAGATCGGGCCTCGGCTCGGCGCGCACTAGTCGGGTGATTTCCCGGTATGTCTCTTGGGTTTCCGCATCCGATGAGCGGTAGGCTTTTTTTAAAAAATCCATGGCGGTTTCGGGACGGGTTCTCCAGGATTTGATGCCATCGATGATCGCGGCAACAGCGGCCCTGACTAGGCTCGGCCGTTCTTTAATTAATGAATCATTCGCAATCACGATCGCATTGGCGAATTTTGTTTGGATCGTCGACAGGTCGAAAATGATATTCAGGCCGGCTCGTTTCGCGGCGGGAATAAATCCCGCCGTAACGACCGCGCCGTCGACTGCGCCACCGGCCAGAGCGGCGGCGCGCGCAGCCGAGTTGCCGATCTGCAAGATCTGCACATCCCGATCCGGGTCCATGCCCCACTGGCGGACAAGGAAGCGCGTTTGAATATCCGAAAAGGCGCCATAACGACTGACTGCAATTCGTTTGCCCTTCATCTCTTTCGGCGTCTTAATTCCGGAGCGCGCGACAAACAGATGCTGAAACTGATCCACGCCGACCATGATGATCTTTAGCGGGGCTCCAGCGGCGATAGCTCGCAGTCCGTCGGTCGCGTTGCTGTTTGCCATGGGAGCGCTGCCCGACGCGACCGCTTGAGTGGTTGTCACGCCACTGACGACGTAGATCATGGTCGCGTCGACACCGTACTTTTTAAAAATACCTTGCGCATGCGTAAATCGGATCAGATCGCTTTGGCCTCCGATGCCGGTGTAGACGAAATTGAGCGGCGTGAGCTGGGCCGCCACGATTGCCGGCAAAACACAAAAGGTCGCGAACCACCATGTCACTAAAAAAAATCCTTTTGTAAGCCGCATCCTTGCCTCAACTGGAGCAGGCCCTCGTTTTAGACCGACTTTGAACATTGAACTTTGAACCTTGAACTCTCCATTATTCTCAACGGTAAAGCTGCTCGGCGAACCCCGACCTTGCCACCTCGCGCAACACCCGGTCGTCGATAAACGCGGCGGGATCCGCGCCCTTGGCTTTCGGGTTAGTCAAGGCGATTTCCTCGAGCACCAGCTTGAGATCTTCCGGCTGGATCTCGGGCAACTTGGGCAGCAACTTGACGTGCAGATCGTAAACCGCTTGGAGAATGTCGTCATCGCCGATGCGCAGATAGCGCTTGGTAATTGCCATTCCTTCCTTCGGCCGCGTTCGCAGGAAATGGATCGATTCGGCGAGCGCCCGAAAGAAGCGCACCATGACTGCCTGCTTTTCCGCAAGAAAGCTTTTCTTGGCGACGAAGGCGGTCAACTGATAGCGCAGACCGCTGCGCGTCAGGTCAGCGAGCTCGCGCAAGCCGTTTTTTTTGGCGATCAATACGGCCGGATAACCCATCACCGCGGCGTCTAAGTTCTTGGCGAGAAGCGCGCGCAGAAGGTCGTCTTGGGAGCCCACCTGAATCAGGGTCAAATCCTTCTGTGGGTCCAAACCGCGTTGGCGCAAAAAATAGCGCCCGGCAAAATCATTGGACCCGCCGAACCGGGTGACGCCCAGCCGCTTGCCCTTGAGCTGCGACAAATCCTCGATCGAAGGCACGGCGCAAATGGAAAAAAGAAATGTATTGAACAGCCCGCCGAAAATGGCGATGTCTTTATACCCTTGGAGCTGCATCGAGACGCTCGGATTGGCGCCGCCGACCACGACGTCGATTTCACCCGACAGCAAGGCGGTCATGGCGATCGGCGATGAGCGGATCGCCAGCAGCTCGACGACGAGATTTGCTTTCTTAAAAAACCCGGCATCGTTGGCTGCCCAAAGCGGAATGAACGAAGCGGCGGCCGAAGGGTAGGCGACCCGCGTCGCCTTGTTGTCGGCGGCCGTGCTGTTACGGCCATCAAACAGAATCAGCGCGCAAGCGATCAGCGCTCCGGCCAACCAATGCTTAGTCACAATATTTCCTCAGCGATAAATCTGCTCGACGAAACCGGAGGCGATAACCTCTTTAGCCGCGCGACCATCGATAAAGCTGGCCGGATTCGCGCCCCTGGCTTTAGGATTCGTCAAGGCCACTTCTTCGAGAACCAGCTTCAGATCTTCCGGGAAAATTTCAGGAATTTTTGGAAAGAGCTTTACGTGGAGATCGTAGGTCGGCTTGATAATATCCGGGGCATCAATGCGCGTGTAACGCTTGAGGATCTCCATCCCTTCTTTCGGACGGGTTTTTACGTAATAGGTGGCCTCCACCAACGTTTTCATAAACCGCACCATCGAATCATGATTTTCCGAGAGAAAACTCCGCTTGGCCAAGAAGCCCGCCAGCGCATAGCGCGCGTCTATTTCTGAAAGATCGGCGAGCTCACGCAGCCCTTGTTTCTTGGCAAGGAAGTTTTGCGGAATGCCGACCACGCCCGATTCGATGGCGCCCGAAGCCACGGCGACGGCAATGTCCGGCATCGCACCAATCTGCAAAAAAGAAACATCCTTTCCCGCCTCCATACTGTAGCGCTTGAGATAATAGCGCGCGGCAAAATCAAGCGTGCCGCCAAAGCGCGTGACGCCCATGCGCTTGCCGCGCAGCTGGGAGACATTGGTGATGGAGGGCTGGGTCATGACCGAAAATAGAAAGGTTTGAATGATGTTGGCGAAGAGAGCCATGTCTGTATAGCCCTGCAGCTGGGAAGTCACCCCGCTGCTTCCACCCCCGGCCAGGATGTCCAGATATCCCGAGACCATGGCCGCCACTCCTCGCGTCGAAGAGCCCACGGCGATCAGCTCGACCGAAAGACCGTGCTTTTTGAAAATTCCAGCGTCCTGGGCGGCCCAGAGCGGCAGGAACGCGCCAGCCGGCGCCGGATACGCGACGCGCAGCGGACGCTCCGCGCCATGCGATAGCGCGCCGCTCGCCATAAACAAAAAGATTGCTAGGATTGAAATTCTCGCGGTTTTGAATTGCCTCATCGTGAGATTCCCGCGCATTATTTAATTTCACTCAGAGCTTCGTTGATGAATCGGGCGTCGACGAACTTTCGCAGATCAATGCCGCTTTTTCCCCGCGACTCGGGGATGCTGTCCCAGGCGTTTTGCAGTCCTTCGAGATCGGGAGTCGGCGCGGAGCGCAAGAACCGATTGGTTTCCGTGTAAATATTGTCCACGTCCGCTTCGGAAACTTTGTAGTATTTCCGAATGAAAGTTTTTGCCGGCTCCGGCTGCGCTTTCCAACTTCTGATACCGTCGAGAAAACCCATGGTGACGGCTTTGACCAACTCGGGCTTTTCCTTGATCACCTGATCATGTGCGACCATGATCTGACTGGCGAACTTCGTCTTGATGGTTGCGAGATCGAAAATCACATGAAGCCCGACCTTGCGCGCCACCGGAACAAACGCCGGCGTCACGATCGCGCCGTCCACCCCGCCGCTTGCCAGAGCAGCAGCCCGCGCTGATGAATTGCCGATCTGCAGAATCTGCACGTCCTTGTCCGGGTCCATGCCCCATTGGCGCACGACAAAGCGGGTTTGGATATCGGAAAAGGCGCCGTAGCGGCTCACTGCGATCCGCTTTCCTTTCATGTCTTTGGCGTTTTTGATTTCCGGGCGGGCGACAAACAGATGTTGGAATTGATCGATATTGACCATGACGATCTTCATCGGCGCGCCCGCTGCCATGGCGCGCAGTGCGTCGGTTGCGGTGGTCGTCGCCGACGCCGCCGCGCCCGACACGATGGTTTGCGAAGTGGTGACTCCACTGGTGACATAGAGCATCGTCAAGTCCAGGCCGCGCTTCCTGAAGAATCCCGCTTCGTGGCTAAACTTGAGCGCGTCACTTTGCGAGCCGGAACCGGTGTAGACAAAATTTAGCGGTATCAATTGGGCGCTCACGGACAGCGGATAAATAAACCCGCACAAGGCCAGCCAGCCGGCAAGCCAAAGACTATTTTTGCGCTTCATTGGGCCCATACCACGGCGACCAAGATAAAAAGCGACCCGCGGTGACGCAGACGTAGACAGATATTGTCTTGATTCCTAACTTCACGACCATCATTACCCTGCCGCGCCCTCTTCGCGGAGAATTCCGAGCGTCTTCAGCAGCGGCTCATCGGTGTACGAAATCAATATAGCTTCCGACGACGATGAAGAGTTTACATGCTCGTGCCAATGCCAGCCGGGGATAACGAACACATCGCGCTCGGACCAGTCAAAGCGCTGGTCCTCGATCATCGTGTGACCCGAGCCGCGAAAGACATGATAGATCGTCGCGTTGTTATGCCGATGCTTTTGCGTGTGCATGCCGGCGCGCAGCTTCTGCGCGTAACACGCGATCGTCGGCATCACCGGACCGCCGGTATGGGGATTGAAGTATTCGAGCCTGAAATCATCGTAGGGGCTCGCGTCAGATGTCAACATGGCATCGAGCGCTTGCACCATGTTTTTCCACGGATATTTGGTCAGCGGCGAATAACTCCTGTCCCAGGAAAAGTTCGCCGGACGCATGCCGGGAGCGGCAAAGCGCGCCATGGATGCTTGATCGGCTTGAGTGTGGGGTTGAGTGCGCTTTCCCGGATAGAGCTCGAAGAAAATCGTATCCATCGCGTCGATGAGCGGAACGTCCAGCCCATCGAGCCACAGCATCGGGCCATTGCCCTCGTTTTTGTGATCGTGGTAGCTCCACGCCGGCGTGAGAATCAGATCGCCCGGCTCCATCCAACAACGCTCGCCGTTGGTGCAAGTGTAGGAGCTCTCGCCCTCGATAATAATCCGCAGCGCCGCCGGAGTGTGATGGTGCGCCAAAGCGGATTCTCCGGGGAGAATAAGCTGGATCGCCGCTACTAAATTCGGAGTGGTGGCGAAGTGTCCCGTCTGTTTCAATCCCGGATTGGTCAGACCCAGCACCCGCCGTTCGACATTTTCAGTGCTGACGACTTCCGCAGCGCGCATCATCTGCTCGCGCACCACAGGCCATTGCCAGAGATGAGGCACGGCGCGTTTGTGCGGCGGATGGCCCTCTCTTAGCCAAAGAGGACTAAGATGAAGGCGGGCGACGTCTTGATAAAAAACTTCAATGAAATCTTTACCGACCGGAGCGCTCTTGCTCATGGCACACCTCTTTGCGAACGCCTACAGCGGCGAGGCCGAAACCTGCGCCGGGATGGCGATCTTTTCCTTGTTCAGATTTGGCAGGACTTCCTTGGCCATCAGCTCCAGACTCTTTTTCGCTTGGTTGAGCCTGAGCCGGCCAAAAACCGGCCGCATCATGATCTTGTCCGTGCCCATGGTTCGACACTGGCGTAGGATCTGTTCGGTCACGTAGTCCGGATCGCCGACGATAGAAATTCCCGCCTGCTGCAACTGCTCGAATGTCCAATTTTTAATTTCCATGACGCCGATATGCTCGGTCTTTTTGAACGCCGTCGCCTGCTTGGAAAAATATCCGTCCGACACGCTGCGGCCATAATTTGCCGGCGAGCCGCCGAATTCTTCAGCCGGGCCGATGAGAAGATCCTTCTCCGCTTCCTCACGCGCCTTCGCGTTGGTTTCCGCCACATAGATATCGCGCGACACCACACAATGCTCCGGGCCCGGCGCCCAGCCGCAATGCTCTTTCGCATAGCGCCGGTAATATTCGAAGCTTTCACTGACTTGGTCGGTGGGCGACCATGATGCTGCCAGGCATATGCGGTTCTTTGCCGCCCACTCCATGCTCTCGGCGCTGATCGATGGAATCCAGGTCTCCGGGATCGGCTTCTGCAAGGGCCGTGGCAGAAACGCCACATAGTCTAGATTCCAGTACTTACCGTGGTAATCGAACGGCTCCTCAGCCACCCAACCCTTGCGGATGATCTCCCAGCCTTCTTCGAAGCGCTCGCGCGACTCGGCCGAGGGAATATTGAAGGCCCAGAAGTCGCCGCCCCGCGTCATGCCGACGACGAGGCGGCCATTGGAAAGATTGTCCAACAGCGCGAGTTCTTCGCCCAACCGCACCGGGTGGTGCAAGGGAAGACAATTCCCCATCAGTCCGATCTTGATGTCCTTGGTGAGCACTGCGGCCATGGCCGCGAACAGGTTGGGCGACGGCGAAAGTCCGTTGGCAGCGCGGCTGTGATGCTCAGGAAAAAAGATGCCGTCGAAGCCGTAGCTCTCGACGCCGCGCAAAAAATCGACCACCTCGTCGTAGATCTCCTTGCCGAGAATACGGTCGTAGTCCTTTCCGGCAAGCAAATACGATCCGGTAATGCGTCTGGGATAGCCGACACGCATGAAAAGCCAAACCTTCATATCACCTCCATCATCAACTTCCGGAAAGCGGAAAAATTTCCCCCAGCGTCGGGCGCCGTGGCAGTAACCCATCCGCTTCGAGATAGTCCAAGCACCGCTCTATAGTTTTTTTGTGAACCGCGTTCAAACCACACTCGTTCGGGTCGAGACCCAAAAGCTCCTTTTCGCGCTCGTAGAGCCTTCGCTCTTCATCGCTCATATAGGCAGCGGCGACGACGGCCGCGCGCTCGAAGGCATCCACGAGCGCATCGGTCAATCCCGGATGGCTCGCTGCCACGCTCTTGCGAACGCCAAGAAAGTGGTAGGTCGGATAAATGTGCTCTTTCTGGAACCATGCCAAATGGGATTCGACATCACCGACGGGAAAGCAGAGGTTTGAGCTGCTCGCCACCATCTGCTCGAGGTCGCCGTAGGGGTCGGGCGTGCGGCTGGCGCTGCCCTCGACGACCCAGTTAAACCAGTGGCCGCCGGCGCCGCCGGGATAGATCACCGCATCCAAATCGCCGACGCTCAATCGCTGAATCAGCTCTGACGCTTTTATGCCGCCGCGCCGATGGGTGTGCGCCCATTCGCCGCCGCCGATGGCGCCGTCGCTGCTCAGCGGCTCGGCGGTAACCCAGCGCGCCGCGCTTCTTGTAACCCCAAAGTGATCCGCCAACAGACCGCGTAAATAAACGCTGGTGGCGCCGAGCACTCGTCCCATGCCGATGGTACAGCCTTTGAGATCTTTCGGCGTCGATGACTCGCGCCGCATGACGAACTTTCGATGCACCATGCCGCGGGTCACGAAAATCGGCAGCGCCACGAATTCCTTTTCGCTTCCGCGCGCGATGCGGACGAGAAAATCCGGAATAACCTGCTCGGTGGCGGCAAATTTATCTTCGACATCGCCACGCAGCCGACTTGAGCCACGCGGGTCGAATGCCGCAGGCTCGAACGTCGCGTCGAAGCCATCCACTTTCACCCTGCCGTCGAGCAAGGCCTTGGTCCACATGCAGTTCGGAACATGAATGCATAGGCTTGGCATCTAGTCGCTCCCTCCCTTGGCCTGATAGATCTGCAGTACGTTCCCATCGAGGTCGCTGATAAATGCCACCCAACCGTGCGACACTTCCAAGACTTCGTGAACGATCCGAACGCCCCGTCTCCTGAAGGTCTCGATCAACTCGTGAATTCCCGCCTGAACTTGAAAGCTCGGCACGAAGCCGACTCGGTCTCGCGCCGAGTCGGCGGCCCGGCCGTCGCGGTGGAGCACCAGCGGCGCGCCCGAAGTGGCGAACTCAAAATTGGTCCCGGCGACGCCGCCGAGCGGTTTAAAGCCGAGCATGTCGCGGTAGTAGTTGACCGCGCGATCCAGGTCTTCGACGTAGACGAGCAGCCTGCGCACATCGAACAAGAGCGGTGCCGTCTCTGGTTTCATCGCCGACCTGCGAAGGGAAAAAGATCTTGAATGGTAAAGCGGCGCCGTAAAAGACCGTCGGCGTGAAGATAGTCCATCAGTTTTTCGATCGTATGGCGCTGCACTTCGCCGAGCTCGTAGCGGTAGGGATCGAATCCGAGCAATGACCTCTCGCGCTCGAGCAGCTCGCGCTCTGGCTGATCCAAGCGGGCTTCACTGGCAGACCAGGCGCGAGCAAATGCGTCCACCAAGGCATCAGCAAGACCCGAATTGGCATCGAGACAATCGGCGCGCAACTGAAGGCCATGGACCGTTGGATAAATCTTGGTTTTTTTAAACCACGCGGCGATGGTCTCGGCATTTCCCAAAGGCTCGCAGAGATCCGGAAAGCGTTTCAGAGTGCCGCCGATCATTTGGTCGCCGCCGAATAGAGAAAAAAATCCATGTCCTCCCGGATGAATTAGAGCATCGAACTCGCCGCCGCTGAGCATTTCCGCGGCAGCGACGACTGCCTCGAAGCCCTCGGGCTTGCCCAGCCTCCCCTTAAGCCACTTCCAGTCGGCATCTTCTTCCGCGCCGTGAATCGTGTGCCATTGGACGGACTCACGCGCAATGCCAAACTCATCGGCCAGCAAGCCGCGCGCATAGACGGCGCCGGGAGTCAGCACGCGCGGCATGAGCACCCTTCGGCCCTCAAGATTTTCGACGGCTACCCCATCGCGCCGCATGAGCAAGGTCCGTTGGCGAAATCCCCCCAACATGAAGATCGGCAGCGCCACCTTCGGCACGCCGAGCCCGGCATCTTTCTCCAGCAGATAATCGGTCAATGTGCCATCCGAGCCTTGCCATTTTCCTTCGCGCACGCCGTGCAGACGGTCCGGCAAGGTCACTTTGGAATGAAACTCGACGGCGAAGCCGTCGACGCGCACGCTACCGTCGACCAAGGCGCGCGTCCAAAGATTTTCTCCGATGGCGATGCGGATCGGTTTCTGCTCTTGGCTCATGGATGATCCGTCGTTTGGTCCTGCGGCTTGTAGCCTGACTGGGGCTCGATGAAATAGCGCCGCAACAAATCTCGCCCTAAATCCATGACTTCAAGTCTGAATCGTTCCGCGGCAACGTCGTCTCCCCGAGTAAAGGCGTCGAAAACTCCTTCATAGCAGCGCACCACCTGTTCCATGTATCCGGGAACCGACACGTGAAATACCCGATAACGGGCGCTCGGATAGGCCATCACTTCGAACAGGTGCGCGAGCCGCGGCGAAAAACTCCGCTCACAGATCAAGCGCTCCAATTCGGCGCGCGTCTCGAGAAAGCCGTGACGGTCTTTTTTCCTGGCGCATTGGCGAAGCTTGTCGACCAACTTGGCCATGCTGCTCAGCGCTTCGCCTTTCATCCGGCGGCACGCGAGCCGGGCCGCCAGGCCGATCAAGTGGCCATGAACCAGATAAAGCTCGTCGGCTTCCTCGGGCGTGATGTCGGCCACGACCACACCGCGATTGCCGCTCTGCTTGACCAGCCCGTCCCGTTCCAACATGCGCAGCGCCTCGCGAACCGGCGAGCGGCTGATCCCCAGTTCTCCGCATACGGCGAGCTCGCTGATCCGCTGATTAGGTCGGAGTCTGTCCGCCAGGATCTCGCGGGTCAGATACTGCACCGCCTTATCCACTAGGTTTTGCTTGTGGCGGGTTTTGGGTTTGCTATTTTTCATTTCCCTTTGCTGAAAATTTTGTATACAAGATTGTCGACAATTAAGTCAACCTCTCGCGGGCTTCGTCAAAAGATGGGTCCTGGTTCAATTTGATTTCGCCGCCGCCAATGGTAGGGGCAGACCCCTGTGTCTGCCCTCTCGGACGGGCGACCACAGGGGGTCGCCCCTACAAATTTTTGCGAAATTAAACCACGGCCCAAAGATGAGAGGCGAACGAGAATGCGGTCCCGTCGCTTGATTATTATCGCAGTTTGACAAGCGATTTTACCGGGGCATATAGTTCGGCCAATTTTTCTCTCAGGTCATCGATGGAACCAGACACGATCGCCAAGATTATCGACACGCTCAAAGCCGAGCGGATCGATCTCGTGGTCACGCTTCCCGAGGAACCCACTTCACCGCTCACCGAAACGATCCGCCGCGACCCCTACTTCACCAGCGTCACTGTGGCGAGTGAGAGCAACGGCATTTCGCTCTGCGCCGGCGCCTCATTGGGCGGACGCCGCTGTATATTCGTCACCGGCATCGCCGGGCTGCTGGTGGGAACGTGGTCGCTGGCGCAGATGGGTGTGTTGTATGGCATCCCGGTGCTGATCATGGCTTCGTACCGCGGCGACATCGGCGATCGTAGCGGCGTCTCGGGCGCGCAACTTTTCATGTTCCAGCAGCTCGGCGAGCCCATGCTCAATACCCTGCGCATTCCCTATCGGGTGATCAAAAAAAAGGACGATCTCGAGCGCGAGATTCGCGACAGTCACTTTGCCTGTCGGGAATACGGTACGCCGCTGGTCCTGCTGCTCACCGGCGAGGTTTTATGGTGAAACGTTTCGACTGCCTCAAGCTGTTGGCGTCATGGCTCGATGAGCATGCGCTTACGGTTACCAGCCGCGGCGGCAACGCCAGGGAATGGGCATACCTGCGGCCCCAAGGCGCTAATTTTCACAGCCTCAATATGGGCACCTGCATGTCCTTCGCGGTCGGACTCGCTTTGGCGTTTCCCAAGCGCAAGGTGATCGCCATCGATTCGGATGGCAGCTTACTGCTCGACACCAGCAGCCTGGTCACATTGGCTGACGTGAACCCGCCGAATCTCTTAGCGCTGGTATTCGATAATCAAGCGTATGCGAACATGGGCGCCACAGCGACGGCCCGAGGGACCGATCTCGCCAAGATGGCGCAAGGCGCGGGAGTTAAAAAAGCCGCGACCATCACGAGCACTGAAGATTTTGCCGCCGTCGTAAAGCCGGCGCTGGCAGCTTTGGAGCTGAGCTTTTTTGTTCTCAAGTCCGAATCGGGCAGGGCCCAGGTCAAAGTCGATTCACGCCTGATCCACGGCCGGCCCATGCTCGAGCATTTCATCAGCGCTTTGCTGCGCCATCCGGATTATCAGGGCAAGTCATCGGCCGGAAAGGATTGAGATGGGTCATTACGAAAAGATCAAAGTTCTCAGCAGCTCGATTTCTCACATGCCGCTGCACGCCGTGTTTCGCGATTCGGGCGTGGCTGCGAAGCATGGTTTCGAGCTCGAGGTGGACGTTGCCAAGGTGCCCGAGCGCGGCAAACCGACGCGCACGATCGGCGAGCGCGCGGCGCTGCTATCCGGCGAATATCAATTTCTAAGCGGTCTGCACCACGAGCCCTACGTTTACCGCGCGCGCGGCGATCACCGGTTGACTTTCCTGGCGCAAACGCAGAATCACTGGGACGATCGTTTGATTTGCCGGCCGGACATCCACGAGCCTAAGCAGCTCGAAGGCAAAAGAATTCTCACGGGCCCGGCGCCTTGCGTTGTCGGCAATCTGCGCCAGGCCCTCGTGCGCGCCGGGGTCGATATTTCGACGGTGCAATTTGTGCTCGCCTCGCGCGACGGCGAAGGCGCGGACTCACGCCTCGCCGTGGGCCCGTCCAGCATCGATCGTATTCGTCGCAACGATGTCGATGCCGCCAACGTTGATATGCCCTTCGACCTTCAGGCGAAAAAACGCGGTTTGAATGCGATTGAGCTCCCGGCCCTGCCGGTGATTCACAATACGACGATCTGCGCCAACATGGACTTCGTCCGCGAAAATGAACAGACCGCGGTGGCATTCCTGAAGGCGTTGATCGAGGCCGTGCATTTTTTTAAAACCGAGAGAGAAAAGAGCTGCGCCATTATCGCCCGCGAAGTGGCGCCTTTGATCGGTCTGGACGGCGACGACGAAGTCGAATACCTGCATGGCCAATGGAGCGCGCTGCTCTGCCCGAAGCCTTATCCGGAGCCTCTGGCTGTGGAAAATCTCTATAATCTCGATGTCGCGCATGATCCGCAGGCCAATTTCATCGGTCCGTTAGAAGTCTGGGACACGCATTACCTGCGCATGATCGACGATAGCGGCTTCATTGACGCGCTCTATCAAGGTAATTAAATCGGCACAGAGACGGCGGCTCGGCGTCGCGGCACAGCGAATGTTAAACGCGAGTAATTCGTGATTCTCTACGTGCTTAGACGCCTTCTTCAACTCGTGCCGGTGCTCTTGTGCGCGTCGTTTCTGATCTTCTCCATCATCCACCTCCTGCCGGGAGATCCCGTCCAGGTCATGCTCGGGGAGGAGCGTTATGACGAGACCCAGTACCAGCTGCTGCGCAAAAAAATGGGACTCGACCGGCCGCTCTACGCCCAGTATTTTAGCTGGCTTCAGCGCTTGGCCCACGGCGATCTCGGACAATCCCTGCGTACCCAGCGGGCAGTTATGGACACGGTGGTCGAGCGTTACCCGGCCACTATCTATCTTGCTCTGGCGTCGCTGATTCTCGGAACTGTGATCGCGATCCCGGCAGGAACTCTGGCGGCCGTCAGGCAAAACACCCTGTGGGATTATTCGGCGATGAGTTTTGCCCTGTTCGGCATCGCGGTGCCGAATTTTTGGTTCGCCTTGCTGCTCATCCTTGGCTTCGGCCTCTATCTGGGATGGTTTCCGACCCTGGGGTACGTCGATCCGTCGACCAACTTCGGAATGTTTCTCTGGTATCTGACTTTGCCGGCGATCGTTCTTGGCACCGACATGGCTTCCACGGTGACCCGCTACGTCAGGGCGGAAATGCTCGAGCAGCTCAAGCTCGACTACGTGCGCACGGCGCGAGCGAAAGGAGTGCCGCGGCGATGGGTCGTCTACAAACACACCTTGAGAAATTCGCTGATCGCGGCGACGACCGTCATCGGCTTGCAGGTCGGCCGGCTGCTCGGCGGATCGACTGTGGTGGAAACGATATTCGCCTGGCCTGGAGTTGGCCGGTTGGTGCTCGAAGCGGTCTACGCGCGCGATTATCCGCTCCTCCAAGGCGCGGTTCTCTTTCTCGCCTGCACTTATGTGGTCGTCAATCTCTTTGTCGATGTTTTATATAAATGGCTGGATCCGCGGATCTCGCTTAGTTAACTTATCGAGGAGGCAGGAGCTCGATGGCCGAAGCAACCGTTACGCCGTTTTCCCAGGAACCGATTGCGCCGCGGGCGCAACGGCGCAGTATGCTCGCGCGTTCGCGCGATGCCTTCGCGGTCATCTTGCGCAACCGGCTGGCGGCCCTGGGGCTGATTATCGTTCTGTGGATTTCTCTGACCGCGATCCTGGCACCCCAGCTTGCCACCCATGATCCGTTAAAAATGAATCTCGCCGAGCGGCTCGTGCGCCCGTCCGCCGAGCATTGGTTAGGAACCGACAGTTATGGGCGCGACATCTTCACCCGGCTCGTCTACGGCAGCAGAATCGCCATGCGCGTCGCTCTGGGCGCGGTGCTGCTCGCAGTCGTCATCGGCGTACCCATCGGAGCGCTCTCAGGATACGCCGGCGGCTGGGTGGATACATTGATTATGAGGGGTATCGATACCTTTCTTGCATTTCCGGGAAGGCTGCTCGCAATCACACTGGTAGCGGCCATGGGACCGACTTTCTTGACCCTCTATCTCGCCATCGGCATCACCTCGGTGCCGGGCTATGCGCGGGTCGTGCGCGCCAGCGTGCTGTCACAAAAAGAAAAAGAGTATGTCGAAGCCGCGCGCATGACCGGGGAGCCGGAGTTTCGCATTCTTTTTTATCAAATACTGTCAAACTGCATGGCGCCGATTTTGGTCCTGGTGAGCCTTGATTTCGCCCATGCGATTCTTGTCGAGTCGTCTCTGAGCTTTCTCGGTTTAGGTTTTCCCCCGCCGGCGCCGAGCTGGGGACTGATGCTCAGCGAAGCGCGCGGATATATGGAGCTCGCTCCTCATGTTGCCATCATCCCGGGGCTGGTGATTTCGCTTACCATCCTCGGCTTCAACCTTATCGGCGATGGGCTGCGCGACATTTTCGATCCGCGCCAGTACGAAGTATAGCGCGCGCGGTGCGGTTCAACGTTCAAAGTGCGCGCCTCGCGCATCCTGAGCTTCGAAGGATCCGTAACAAGAAGAAAGATCCTTCACTTCGTTCAGGACAGGCTTGGAACCTTGAACGGATTTCTTTGTCGGTAGCGCAAGTTGACACCAGCCTTCGGCTTGGCGGATATTGAGCGCGTCAATATCGGATGTCGAAGCTATCCCTTGCACGCGTCATCGCTTGTTCAAAGGAGGGCTCATGAAACGTTTTGAGTTTTTCAGTTTAGCGCTCGCAACGCTCATGACTTTCTCAACGTCGGTTTGGGGCGCAGAAAGCCCAAAGTACGGCGGGCGTCTGGTTTTCGGCATCGCCAAGGACATCGTCTCGCTCAACCCGTTTTATAGAAGCCAATCCACGGATAGCTTCGTTCGGGAACTCATGTTCCAGACGCTTTTGGATTTGGATGACCGACAGCGGCCCATTCCCGCGCTGGCCGAGTCGTGGAGTGTAGCCAAGGACGAAAAAACCTACACTTTCAAACTACGGCCAGGCGTGCGCTTTCACAATGGCAAGGAGCTCACCGCCGAGGATGTGAAATGGAGTATCGAATACGCGTTGGATCCGCAGAACCAGGCGACCGGGCTGACGCTGCTGAGAAATGTTCAAGAGGTCAGAGCCAAGGATAAGAGCACGGTCGAAATAGTTCTCAAACAGCCGCAAGCCGCGTTTCTTGTGCAAGTGAGTGGTATACCGCCATTTGTGGTTGTCCCCAAAGACTCCGTTCCTGCTGGGAAATCCAACCTGAATGCTTTTCCGCCGGGCACCGGTCCCTTCGTTTACAAGGATTATAAGGTCGCGCGCGAGCTGATCCTGACGCGCAACAAAAATTATTGGCAGAAAGGTCTGCCGTACATCGACGAGTTGGTGCTAAAACCGGTGATCGACGATCAGGTGCGATTTCTTTCGCTGCGCAGCCGCGACCTGGACATGATCGAGCGCACGCCTTACGCATTCGTAAAAAAAATCGTCGCCGGGGAGATACCGGGCATCCAGATCGCCGAAGCGAAATACGCTGGATTTCGCCGCCTAGTGTTCAACGTGACTCAGCCGCCATTTAATAATATCAAGATACGCCATGCTGTGCTCCACGCCGTGGATGCGCGCGACTTCCTAAAAGGCGCGCACTGGGGATTTGGCGAGCCGGCCACCGTCTGGGGCATTCCGAAATCCAGCCCCTGGTTCGTCAAGGACCTGCCCGAACTCAAACGGGATCCCGCCAAGGTGAAGGCGCTGCTGAAAGAATCAGGTGTCGGTCCGGAGCTCGAAGTGGTCATTGTCGCGCGCACCGGGGAGGAAGAAGAAAATCAGATTCTCCAGCAGCAACTCACCACAGCCGGCATAAAGACCAAAGTCGACTATCTCGAGCACGCGCGCTATGTGAACATTCGTCGCGATGGTCAGTTCCACATGGTCCTGAGCGGTGCTGAACCCGTCGTCGATCCCGGTGACTCGTATCCTTTTCGTTTTGGCTGCGACGAACCAAAAAAAGGGCCGAAACGGATCTTAAACTACTCCGCCTATTGTAACGAGGAATTCGATCGATTGGTCCGTGAGGCGGGATCGATCAGCGATTTCAAAAAACGCTACGAGCTTTACGCCAAAGCGATCCGGATCATTCACCTGGACCTCCCCGAAGCGCCTTTGGTCTTTACTCCGCGCTTTTTCACCTTTGGATCGAAGGTTCGCGGGTTTGAAGCGGGCATAAGCGATAACTGGACGTCAACCAGCGGGGGACTGTTAAAGACCTGGATAGCCAATTAGCGTGTGAGATCGTGCTCGTGATGCGTGATCGTGTCGTTTAAGAACAAAGAGACGCAAACACGAACGGCGACTGCTTAGAACGACTGAGTACCAGGTTGAGGAGCGACGACGCGCTCATTAAGAGTCAATACTCCAGCACTCCAGTACTCCAACACTCCATTCTTTGAAAGATCACTTCCTCATCTTACGCTCCCAGCGCGCCATCGCGCCGCCGTTTTCCAGGTCCCAGTGCCAGGTGCGCCAAAGAAATTTGTACGATTGATCTATGATGTTGAGGTAGGTCGAGTCCGGCGTCCATGGCGCGAGATCTTTGCCGGCTAACAAATGCGCGTAGGCGGCCCTCTCCAGGTAATACATCCTGACCACCGCGTCGGCCACATTTTGACCGACCGTAACCGCGCCGTGATTTTTGAGTATCAGCGCCTTGCCTTGGCCGAGCGTTTCTGCAACTTCGCGCCCGTCCTGTTCGGTATTGATCTGGTTACCCCGGAAAAGCGGCACTCCATTGCCGAACGCTATAGATGCGGGGTGAAAGGTTTGTAGCTGCCGGCCGGTCGCGGATAAGATAACCGCGTGAAACGGATGGGCGTGAACAACTCCGCCAACGTCCGGCCGTGCCTGATAGATTTCCGTGTGGATAAAGGTCTCGCCGGACACATGCTGCTTGCCCTTGATGCGCCGGCAGGAAAAATCGATCTCCATCACTTCGTCCGGGTCCAGGGGCTTGGGCGCGATGCGCATGCGCGTGAACAGCAATCCTTCGCGTTTTGCCTCACGAGGAAGCCGGCCGCTCACGTGGCCAAAAATATCGTCGAGCTCGCGGTACAGAACGCGCGCGCCAAAGAGCACGTCGTCGGCAAGCTGCGACGTAAAATTCTTTGCGGAGCTTTTCTTCGCCATGATCTGTCGTATCCTCCTCGTGTGGTCGCTCGGGCTATTACCCTTCGGAAAAACGCCTAACGTTCGGGGAGACAAAGCAATAATAGTGCGCGTGCACGTCGATGCGCGTAATGACCTCTTCTTTACTCCGGATAAGTTACGCGAATTTTTGTAGAATTCGTTCATATCAATTCCACCTTCTCCGGCGCAAATGCCGACAGAGCACGACTCAGCGCACTGAAGCACCGCCATGAACGAACGCAGGCTGCATAAGGCGAAGATCGTCAATATCGCGCCGCGGGCGAACCGTCGAGTCCGCAGCGGGTAGTGGTTCAGTTTGGGAAAGATCTCTCACTTTGTTCGAGATGACATATGGCTTATGTAGTTGTCATTCCGAGCAAAGCGAGGAATCTTTCTCGATTTTAGGGGTCCATGGTCGATTGAAAATGAACCACTACCCCGCAGCGGCTTGACAACACAAGGCACTAGACATTATCTAAAGAATCGAAATTAATTTTTGGGAACAGAGGAGTCGCGATGGACGAAATTGTATACACGCCTCAGAAAGCCGCCTATCTGCGGTGGATGGAGCAGGAAGGTATTCCGATTTTTGACGGACTTGCAGTCGAGGATGTGACCGAACTGCCACGCAAGCCGTGGGCGCGCATGGGGGGGACCGGCTCTTACATCCAACTGAAGGGTAGCGGTGGCGTTACAGGTATGTACGTCGTCGAGATTCCGCCAGGCGGCGAGCTTCTGTACGTCCTGAAGGGACGCGGCAGCACCGAGGTCTGGTACGACGGCATGCGCAAGCAGGCGTTCGAATGGTCGGAAGGGAGTCTCTTCGCTCCGCCGCTCAATACTTGGCATCGCCTCTACAACGGCGCGCGTGAGTCAGCCTTTCTGCTGGCTGTCACCACCGCGCCCATTATCATGGATTTCTTTCGCGATTCGGATTTCGTTTTCAACAACAGTTACGCGTTTAAATCCCGCTATCAGGGCGAAGACTCGTACTTCAACATGAGCACCAAGCGCTACAAGGCGAAACGGACGAGCATGTGGGATACGAATTTCATTGCTGATGCGAGAACCGCGCCCCTCGACGCCGCCCCTTACAAGGTTGCTGAAGGAGGGATCACCTGCTTCGAAATGGCGGACAACAGCCTGATCGGACATATGT
The DNA here is from genome assembly GCA_005879255.1 of Deltaproteobacteria bacterium. Next base: position 11,507 of record VBKY01000021.1, on the reverse strand, counting down.
CCGAATGGCCGTCCGGCATCTATCACAAGGCCCATTACCACGCGGCGGGAGCGATACTGCTCGTGGTGCGCTCACAGGGTTATATCTATATGTGGCCAGATGCGATTGGAAGCCGGGTAGTATTTATAGCCCGCCCGACGGCTGGTTCCACACCCACCTCAACACCGGCGCGGAGCCGGCCAGGCACGTCGCGCTCCGTCTTGGCAGCCGCAAGAATCCGACGACCATCCACGACGCGAGCACGCGCAACAACCGCGAAGGACCGACGACGAGCTTGCGCGAAGGCGGCACCTTGATCGAATACGAGGATGAAGATCCGGAAATTCGCCGGGAGTTCGTCGAGCGGTGCAAGAAGAACGGCGTCGACTGCCACATGCCGCCGATTACATACCGTAGCGACCCTATCTCTGTTGATTGATCTTTCCTCGGCTGGGAGGCAGCCCATCAGCGGCCTCCAGTCTCCTCGTTCACGGGATAGATCTACAGCGATTTTATTCATTGGCTACCGAATACCTCTTGCAGCAACGGCTGTAAATTATCTTTCACTTGCATGGCCGCCTTTGTGTAGGTCTTGATCGCCCCCGGCAACGGCACTCTCCAGGGTTCCGTGTGATCCGTCGGCACGTCCAATCGAGCGCTGACGTAACCATTGGCGCGAGCAAAGATGGTTTGGCCTTCTTTTGACAACAGCCAGTTAATATAGATCTTGGCTGCATTGGGATTCGGTGCTCTGTTAAACAACGCGAGAGTCCCATTGGTTGGACTCAGGTCGGTTCCCTCTTTAAGTTGCCTGGCATCTACGATGGCAATCGGCACTCCTTGTTTCGCTCTAGTGATCGCGACAAAGTCCGCGGCACCGATAAGCACCGGATATCGCCCTTGACCCACGGCATCCACCTCCTGCGCGTAGTCCCGCAGGATCGTCATCTGCTGCTTCCCTAGCGCGCGAATGAAATCCGGGCCAAGCTCCGGGTGAAGGTAAAAGAAGGTAAAAGTCGCGACGCCGGGTCCGGCCCTGCGAGGATCGTCCACCACCATCTTTCCCTTCCACTTGGGATCGAGCAGGTCCTTGTGCGATTTGAACTCTTTGGCATTGACGAGCTTGGTGTTGTAAAAGATCGTGCCCCTGTGGAACGGAGTCATCACCAGAACCATTTTGCCGGGATCGAGAAATTCTATCGCTCCCCCGCGCCATGTTTTCGGATCTTTGACGTCCGGTAGAATTAGCGCCGGCTCCAAGGGATCGAAGGCTCCCATGGGAATAATTGCTTCAAGCGCTGTCGTGGATCCGTGGATGTAAATGTCCCAGAGAAATTGTCCCGCCTTCCGTTCAGCAGCGACCCTCGGAGCAACCTCGCGGCCGGAGGTTCCAAACAAGTCGACGGAGATTCCGTATTTTTTTTCAAAGTCCAGGGTGAGGGCGTCACGCATGGTCGCCGTCACGTCCGAAATCACGGACACCTTGCCTTCTTTTTTCGCGGCAGCGAGAGTGCTTTCCCATTCGGCCGCGACGCTCGCCGAGTTGAAGCCAAAAAGCGCCATAACCATGAGAACTTCGATCATCACAACCGCGCGGTTCATCACGGCACCTCCTATGCGATCGACCATTTTAGACGCGATCCTGTATAAAGGGGATTGACAGACCGTGTCAATCGAGGTTTTAGAAGATTCCGTTATCTTTATTCTTCAGGCGGAGAGTCTATATTCGTTCACCTTCACCCTGTCAAGGCATGTCAGCGAAGGACTCGCATAACTAAACGTCATGATTAGCGATATTCTAAAAAGATATTTGACACGACGTGACGATTCGGCATACTGAAACGGTGTGCATGAGGATTAAACGTGTGACGCTTAAAGCAATTGAAGCCGAATCTTTGCTCATGCAGAGCATCGATTTTTGTGCCCACGGTTTCTCGAACTCTGGCGGGACCTATCTAAATATGTTTGGAGCAACCTGCCCTGCGCAAGGAAGGTGAGCCATGGCAACTCGTGACCGAGAGCGCACCCGGGAGCGCGACAACTATGAAGAAATCATTGCGCATCAGCGCGCTGAACGCGATCGCTCTTTCACGGGCCAAGTCGTCATCCGCGGCGAGGATTGTCCTTGGGTCATGTCCCGCCAGGCTCTAGTGAGACATTATATGTGGCCGTCACGCTACAGCCGTTTGACGCCCGAGACCGTCTTGGACGACTGGAATATTTTCGTTCAAGACATCAAGGTGCACTCCGGGAAGCATCGCCACCAGGGGGGTTTGGTGATCTACATCATCGAGGGTGAGGGATGGTCCGAAGTGGATGGCGAACGGCACGATTGGGAAGCTGGCGATCTTTTGCTGCTGCCGCTCAAGCCTGGAGGTGTCGAGCACAAGCACTACAACCGTTATGACGACAAGCCGGCCAAGTGGATCGCTTTCATCAGCGGAGCGCTATTCGAATGGGGCGCGAGCGAAATGGTGCAGCTCGAAAACCACCCGGATTTCAAAGCCAAGAACAACGCGCGGAGCCCACGATGAATAAAATCCGCTCAACCGAAGAGAATGTTGGCGTCGCCTACTCGGACAGAACCGAAAACTTGCTCGAGTGGCTGTATCAATTGCGCGATCGCCAGCGGCAGCATCAGCGCCAGGGCGCCTGGCTCATCAAAGGCCGCGACCTTCCCTGGGAAAATAATCGTCAAGGCAAAATGAAGTGGTTTTTGCATCCGGCCCTCGACAACACGTCGATTCGCTCCATGATCGTGTTCGAGCAGGAAATCCCTCCGGGCGGCCGAAGCGGCGCACAAAAAACACCCGGGGGATCGGTGTTGTATATCTTGGCAGGCAAAGGCTACACCCTTCTCGACGGCGAACGCCACGACTGGCAAGCGGAAGATCTGGTCAACATTCCGATACGTGCGGAGGGCGTCGTAGTCCAGCACGTGAATGCGGACCCGCGTCGTCCGGTCCGGTTCATCTCGGCAGATCTCAACCTGGTAGACATTCTCGGCGTCGACCGTGGCGCCGAGCTCGAGCAGGTCGAAGCGGCGCCCGACGGCGACGGCAACAAAAAGTGACGGGCCTTGGCCCGTCATCCCGAGCAAATGCGAGGGATCTAAGAATAGATTTCTCTCGGAGTTTATCCTGAGCCTGCCGAAGGGGTCGAAATGACAAGACGCGTCGCTTTCGCTCTTGGCGCCTTGGCGCAATAAACTGATGTGGTCCTGTTGAATATTAAAAGGTTGGAATTCTAGATGCGTGACAGCGACGTCGACTTATACACATTCGAGCGTTTACGCGACGAATTCGGACCGTTCGCCGCGGCTGAATCAGGCGATGATTTGGGCCGCGCCCAACGGGAGCTGATTGGCTCTCGTTACCGAGAAATACTCCGGGAGCTCACCGCCATCGTCAGCTACCAGTGGAAAGAACATATGGAGCGAAGCGCTCTGAAAGGCTTTCTCTTTCATGGCGGCGTCGGCGTTGGCAAGACCGCGATGGCCAAGCGCTTGACCTACGAGTTGTGCCGCCGCTTCGGCGATAACGGCGTGGCCAGGCACGGCTCAGATGAAGTCGTCATGATACTCGTCGATGGCGCAGACGTCGCGCGCGGGCGATATGGCGACACCGAGGAGCAGATCCGCGATATTTTCAAGTACGCGCGCGATGGGCAAAGCGGCGGCCATCATCGCCACGACGACGATCCCAAGCGGCGAACGATTATTTTGTTCGACGATGTCGAATCCCTGTTCCTGACCCGTAATTCGTTGGGAGCGAAAGAGTGGCATTTCAGCCAGAATTCGATCTTCTTCCATAGTATTGACGACCTCGATACCGCTCATACCGCCGTCATCTTGACGACGAATCGAATCGATCTCGTCGATGAAGCCATCATCGACCGCTTTCTGAGTTATGAATTCGCGGCGCCGCCGGTTTCCGTCCTGGAGCAGATCGCGCGCGACAAAGGCGCGCAGCAGCGGCTTGACGAGAATGATCTTCAACCTATCTTAAAGGTCATACAAACTGCCGGCTCGGTAAAGAGCATCCGCGAAGTCGAGCGCATGGTGATGCGAGCGTATGTAAACAAGCTGTTGAAAGCCCATGAACAGCCGGCTCATTCTAAAATCTAACCAAACGTATTTGAAAATACGAATTAAATAAGACATCTGAAAAACCATGTCTCGCTCAAAGCATGCCCTGAGCGACGTCGAAGGGACGCAAAGGCGCCAAGAATAAAAAATTCGAAGCACGAAATCCGAAATTCGAAACAATATCAAATGACCAAAATATGTAAAATTTCAACCAAGCTTCCTTCGGATTCGGTGTTTTGGATTTTCCCGATTTGAGATTTATTTGTCTCTGAGTTTGTTTCGGATTTCGATATTCGGATTTCGGATTTGTTTCGCTGGTTGCTTGGCCACTTCAATTGAAGCATAAAATGCTAGAGGTAAATTCTCAGACTTCGGGTGGAAGAATCTAAATCCAGTCCATTAGACAGTTGGTGAGAAAGGAGGCCGATTTCCAATGAAATACAATAGCGACGCGCGCATCGATACCTACCACGCTTGGCAGCAGGCACAGAAAATCCCAATCAACCGCGGATTTTTCATCGAGGATCTCCGTAAACTAGAGGTTGCGCCCTGGGATTATAAAGGCGGCCTGGGAGCATTTATCAACCTTGAAGGCGCCGGCGGAACCAACGACGGTTATGTGTGCGAAATCCCGCCGGGAACAAAGTTGAAACCGCAAAAACATCTTTATGAAGAGATGGTCTATATTCTGGACGGACATGGAGCCACTTCCGTATGGCAACAAAATGGCAAGAAGCAGACCTTCGAGTGGCATCCTGGAAGCTTGTTCGCGATTCCTTTGAACGCAGAGTACCAACACTTCAATGGGCAGGGAAACGCCTCGGTCAGGTTTTTTGCTGTAACTAGCGCGCCTTTCATGATGAACCTGTTTCACAATCTCAATTTCATTTTCGCCAACGATTTCGTTTTTTCCGATCGCTTTCCGCCGGAAGACGAGGAGTATTTCAGCAGCAAGGGACAGGTCTGGGGACTCAAGATGTCGGTGAACTTCGTGCCGAACACATGGGACATGCCGCTCCAAGTATGGAATGAACGCGGCGCCGGCGGAAGGCATGTCAACTTCGACCTCGCCGGCAATGTTATGGGTTCGCACATTTCCGAATTTCCGGTCGGCCGCTACAAAAAAGCCCATCGTCACGGCCCCGGCGCCCATGTGACGATTTTAAGCGGTCAAGGTTATTCCCTGCTCTGGCCCGAACACGGAGAAGTCACCCGGGTGGAGTGGAAACCAGGGAGCGTGGTGGTTCCTCCCTCGCAGTGGCTTCATCAGCACTTCAATTCCGGCGCCGATCCCGCTCGTTATCTGGCGCTACGCTGGAATAGCTGGCGTTACAACTTTGTCGCTCTCGGTGACGACAAACCAATCGAGGTAAGCGTCAAAGACGGCGGCACGCAGATCGAGTACGAAGACGAGGATCCAAAGATTCACGAGTTCTTTGAGTCTTGCCTCCACAAAGCAGGCGCGACTTGCCGCATGGGTTCCATGGTTCCCTGGTGCACGCAAAAGGGAATGGAATGAAGCTCCTCGGAGCAAAGCTCCGAGGTATCTTTGCGAAATTCTCCGAAGCCCTTCCACCCTCCTTCGCCAAGGCTACGGAGGGTTCTCCTCGCCTTCATCCTCGCAGCAAGCTGCGAGGTATTCGGCGAAGGAGAATAAGTTTCGGGTCTCGGGTTCCGAGTCTCGGGTTTAAACACCAACCGAAAAAGAAACCCCCTCTTTAGTTCTCCCCCGAAGCGGGGGCGAAGAGTATCCGATTTCTTTTCCCCGCCTCGGGACTGTGTCACAATTCCTGGAGAGGGGTTGTCATCCCGAACGGATGTGAGGGATCTAGATTTCTCCCTGCGGTCGAAATGACAGAGACGCCGATAGACACGCCATCCTCAGCATTGCGACACAGGCTCCCTCGGAGGAGGTCAGGATAGGGGCAAGCTCGCCGTCGATTACAATGTGTAGCGACTTTTCTCTCGCGTGAATAATCCTATAACTCTTTTCATCAGCTGCCCGGCAGCAAAATGCAGTAGCGGGACCAATCGCGCTCGACCTTAGCCATGGCATCGGCCGAAGGTAAACAGACCGGCGCGAAATCCTTGGCGTCGTAGCGCGTCGCATCGATGATCATCTTGGAGGTCAGCGGCGGTTTTCGTCCGCCCCGCGGCAGCGATGGATCGAGGATGATACCGGGAAGCTCGCTGAGGATTTCGATATCGCGATGGGGTTGCACCCGGGTAGCTATGGCCCATTCAACTTGAATTGGATCGGCGGGATCGATGTCGTCATCGACCACGATCACTTGCTTGATGCCGCGACCGGCGGTAGTGCCGAGCACGGCGAGACCGACGTACTTACCAAAACCCTCATAAGGTTTATCCACCGAAAGCACCGCGTGCAGCGCCCCGCCCCCGCCGCGGGTCATATGCGCGCGCTTGACGCCTGGCAATGAAATTTGGCGCATTAGCTCCGCTTCCCGCGGCACTGCCACGATGATCGCCGAACCGGATGGCGGCTGACCTTCATAGACAGCGTGAAGAATCGGACGATCGCGATGCGTAATCGCCTTGACGCGGATGACCGGCCGCGGCGCGCGATGACCGCCGTAGTATCCCGTGAACTCGCCGAACGGTCCCTCGTCGCGCAGATCGTCGAGCAAAATTTCACCCTCGATGACGATTTCGGCGGAAGCGGGAACTTCCAAGGGAATCGTGACGCAGGGAACCAACTCCACCGGCTTGCCGCGCAGCGCGCCGGCCACCGCCAACTCATCTCTGCCGTAAGGAACGGGTGCGACCGCCGCCATTGGCACAACCGGATCGACGCCAAGAACGATCGCCACCGGGAATGGTTCGTGGGGCCGCTTGTTCCATTGATATCTTAAATGACCGTAAGGCTCGACGAGAATCCCGAGTGTGTTGCGATCGTGAACGATATTGCGGTAGACGCCGACGTTGCGCGTTTGAGTTTCCGGGTCTTTGCTGATGTGGCAAGAGAGCGTGAGATAAGGCCCGCCGTCATGCTCATTCCACGTCGGCACTGGCAGTTTGGTCAAATCGACTTGGTCGCCTAACCAAACATGCTGTTGGCACAGGCCGTTCTCGACCATCACCGGAGGAATGAGACTTTTGGTCCGGCGGTTCCATGCCGCAGCCAACTGGTCGGGTTCGACGCCGAGCGCTAAAGCGTAACGCCGGCGCGACGCCAGCAGATCGACGGCCAAGCGAATATCATGATCGCCGGCGCGTTCGAATAAGAGCCCCGGACCGCTGGTACGCAGGTTGCGCAAACACACCGCGCCGATCTCTTGATTGAGCGAGACCGAAGATTTTACCGTTGCGAGCTTGCCTCTGTCCTCGAGCAATTGTAGGAAGCTGCGCAAATCTTGCACGGGAGCCGATTTTGCCATGCCGGTTTTTACACTATTAAAATTATGGCGCCAAGCAAAATCCGAAATCCGAATATCGAAATCCGAAACAATATAACAGCAAACAAACCCAAAACCCGAGAAATTTCAAAACGACAAATCCGAATCAGGGTTGTTTGGAACATTCTGGTGTTTGTTTTCTGGTCATTTGAATTTGTTTCGAGTTTCGGATTTCGAGTTTCGAAATTTTAAATATCTTTCAGTAGAATACCGTAGTGCGCCCATTCCTTTTCCACTTTGGCCATCGCTTCGTTTGCCGGCAAACAGATTGGCGGAAAATTCTTGGCATCGTAGCGGGTCGCGTCGATGATCATTTTCGAGGTCCGGGAGGTGGCCCACTGCTCTTCCTTAGGCAAAGAGGGATCGAGAATAATCCCCGTGAGCTGTTTCAGAATCTCGATATCGCGATTGGCCTGCACCCGCGTGGCAACCGCCCACTCGACTTGAATCGGATCGAAGGGATCGATGTCGGCATCGACGATGATGACTTGCTTGAGGTAACGCCCGGCGACGGTGCCGAGCACCGCAAGCGCCACGTACTTGCCGAATCCTTCGTAAGGTTTCTCCACCGCCACCACTGCGTGTAAGGCGCCCCCGGCCGGCACGGTCACATTGACTTTTTTTATTCCCGGCAGAGTGACTTGCCGGATTATTTCCGCTTCCCGCGGCACAGCGGTCAAAAAACCCGATTCGTTCGGTTGCATTCCTTCGTAGCTGGCCTGGAGAATCGGATCGTTTCGATGAGTGATTGCCGTGACATGGATGACTGGGCGCGGCGCTTTGTGGCCACCGTAGTGACCGGTGAACTCGCCAAAGGGACCTTCTTCTCGCAGTTCGCCAGGCCGGATCTCACCTTCGATCACGATTTCCGCCATGGTGGGCACTTCCAGTGGAATCGTTTTGCACGGCACAAGCTCCAGCGGGTTGCCACGCAATGCGCCGGCAATCGCCAGTTCGTCGGTGCCAAAGGGAATCGGTGCTGGGGCGGTCATGACTACCGTTGGATCGGGCCCGAGCACGAGAGCGACCGGAAACGGCTCGTTCGGAGCCTTGTTGCGCTGGAGATTTAGATGCGTGTAAGGGGCCGCAAGAATGCCGAGGGTCTGGCGGTCATGGACCTGGTTGCGATAGAGACCCACATTCCGCGTTTTGGTGACCGGGTCCTTGGTCACGTGACAAGACAATGTCAGATAAGGTCCGCCATCAAGCTCGTTCCAGATCGGCGCCGGAAGCTTGGACAGATCGACGTCGTGACCGATCATCACGTTTTGCTGGCACAGGCCGCGCTCGACAATCACGGGGGCGAGCGGCTTGGTCGTACGCCGGTTCCACTCCACCGCCAGTTGATCCGTCTCGACACCGAGCGCCAACGCATAGCGCCGGCGCGAAGCCAGCAGGTCGACGGCTAGAGGCATGGCTCGATCGCCGGGCCGTTCGAACAACAAGCCGGGACCGCCGGCGCGCAAGTTGCGCAAGCAGATGGCGCCGATCTCTTGCTCTAAACTGACTAGAACCTTGACCCGCGAAAGCTCGCCGGCCTGTTCCAACACGGTTAAAAAACTCCTCAAGTCGGTAACGCTTGCAGTGGTCATGCGTGATCCTTTACGGAAAAATTAACTGCGCGAACAAAGCTGCGGGTATCAGAACGTCCTTCAATAGCTCGTCCCCAACTTGTCACCCGAACGTTCTAATCGGGGGTCCTGTCCGGAATTCGCCTGGATTTCCGCCGAAGGACGGATCCGTCCAAAGCCATGTGGCGGACCCGCTAGAAGCATGCGGGAATGACGGACACTGACAATGCTGTCGACCATAATTGTCTCGGAATTACCCAAAGAATTTGAAAAATTCATTCTAATGCTGACCGCCGATGCCGACCCTGCTGCCGACGACGTGAGCGATCAAGGCGATGACGATGACGACGAGCGAAGTGAGAAAGGCGACCACGGCGCCGCGCTCGAATTGTCCGCCGAAGGCATAATCGAGCGCCAGCAGCGCCATCGTGCGCGATTGGCTCGAGCCCAATAATACCACGGTGCTGATGTCGCGCGCCGCCGAGATAAAGCCGAGCAGCCCGACGACGATGAACGTCGGCGTCAAGAGCGGGATCAGCACCCGGCGGTAGCATTGCAGCCAGGAACCGCCGGAAATGCGCGCCGCCTCTTCGAGCTCGGGTCCAAGTTGGACCAGCACACTCTTAACGATCTGGACGCCAAACGGCATACTCTTGATGAACAGAGCGATGATCAACAGGTAAACCGAGCCGTAAAGCGGCAAGAGAAACCTGGTTTCGAATACGGTCCACAGAAGCGCGAGTCCCATCAAGATGCCCGGAATCGCCCAGGGTAGCCACGAGATAAAATCCAGAAGCGCCCGTCCCTTGAATTGCCGTCGCACCACCACGTACGCGATGAGCGCATAGATAGCCGCGCCGCTGACCGCGGTGCCGAGGCCGACGACCAGCGTGTTCCACAGCGACTTGATCAGGCTCGGATCGGCAAGCACGCGCTGCCAATTTTCGATCGTCCAAGGTCGGGGAATATTGAAGTAGCCGAAGGCGCGCATAAATGTCCCCATCAGCAGCACCATCAGAGGCACGACTGTCACCGAGAACGCGACCAAAGCAACCACCGAGAATATCGGCCAGCGCCAGCGCCCGAGACTGGTTGGATTGGTGCTGAATCCGCGCCCGGTCACCGTCCGATAAAGACGCTGACCGAGGTAGCTGCGTTGCAGCGCAACCATGATCAGAAGCAGCAATAAAAAAATACTTCCGAGAGCGGTTGCCGGGGCATACTCCGGCGGCTCATAGGCGACCAGGTCGCGGATTTTGGTCGAATAGACGAACAGGCCGATCGGAACACCCAACAAGAGCTCGATCTCAAAAGCTTCCATGGAGCGGATCAGTCCCAACACGGTCGACACCAATATCGCCGGCATCATGAGCGGAATGACGATGCGAATTAAGGTAACGACCGGATTGGCGCCGCAACTGCGCGCGCTCTCTTCGAGGCTCGCATCGAGATTGCGAAACGCCGGCGCCAATAGCAGCACTTTCACGCCGAGGCTGGTCGTCATGTGCACCCAGACGATCCCCCAGTAGGAATAAATATTGAAAATCGGTCCGCTGACAATCGACAGGCTCTGCAGCCATTGGTTCAGCAAACCGAACTTGCCGTCGAGAAGTAAAATCCAGCCCAGCGCGACGGGCAACGGCGGCAGAAAGAAAGAAATCCAGAACATGAACTCCAGGGCTTTCTTCCACGGCAGATCGGTGCGGGCGATCAGCCAGGAAAGCAGCACGCCGATCACCAACGCGATCGATTGGCGCACGACGGCGAGGGACACGGTGTTCCACAGTGCTTGGAGAATCGACGGGTCGCTGAAAGCACGGCGCCACCCGGCAAGCCCATAGACCGGAGTTTCGCCGGGCCTGGCAAGTTGAAAGCTGCCAACCAGCAACAACAAAAGCGGCGTCAGGACCAGGAACGCGACCACGGCGAAAAGCACCGCGATGCAGATCGTCGCCGGCTCAATCCCGAGCAATCTGGGCTGAGAAATTGCGTCGGCGGTGGAAACTTTGGCCATGAGGTTAATTCGATCCTACTGCGCGAGCTGTGCGTAAGACTACTGTCCTGTCTCAGAAATTCGCCACATAATTTGTTCGCCGTTCCGCCAAAAATCTCCCCTTCCCCTCTTTTCCAAAGAGGGGTTTAAAGTCCTGAACAGAAAAATCCCCCTTTGAAAAAGGGGCATAAAGGGGGATTTGAGTTCAAATTCCAGCGGGGCCATAGGTTGCACATGAACTTCTGGGACACCACACTAGTGATGCTCGGTAAGGGAACTTGCCTGAGAGCCGGTCTCGAGGTCGTTCTCTAATTCCGCGTCCGTCACCCAAACTCGCAGATGTTCCGGCGGCAAATGGAGTCCGATGGAGCGGCACAATCCCGTGCTGCGCTCGCGCGGCACCGTGAGCGTGCAAATCCGACCACCGACGCGGAGCACGAGTTCGAGATCGCGACCAAGAT
>VBKY01000020.1 GCA_005879255.1 Deltaproteobacteria bacterium | reverse complement strand
ACGGTCGAAGACATCGAAGAAGCACTAAGAAAAATATTTCCTGCAGTAAAGATGAGCCGTGGAAAATTGACTCCTGCTCGTCCGCGAATGGACATCACGCGCGCGCGGACGGAATTGGGATTTAATCCGGAGTACAAGTTGGAAGCGGGATTGCGCGACTACGTTGCGGAGTTGAAGAAATAAGACAACGATTTAACCACAGAGAGGTCACAAGGTAGGGGCGCGATTCATCGCGCCCTCAGACAAAAGAAGCAGAAAACAAAGATTTCTTTAGCCGCAAAGAACGCAAAGGGCGCAAATTGTAGGGGCACGGCATGCCGTGCCCCTGGACGGATTGCGTTGGATTGAATGGGGTGCGCTTCAGCCAAAGGCTGATCCGTCCTATGGCGGATGCGCACCGTTACATCACCACGAAGGGCACGAGGATCCCGAAGTAAATTAAAGAAGGAGACAAGATTCATGAAAATCGCGGTCATCGATGACTATCAAAATGCTTTCAAGACATTGAAGTGCTTTCCCAAGTTAAGCGGTCATGAGGTTGTTGTTTACACTGACCCGGAAACGGACATTGGCAAATTGGCCGATAGATTGAAAGATGCCGATGCGGTGGTGCTAACCCAACAGCGCACTTATTTTCCGCGCGCATTGATTGAAAAGTTGCCGAAGCTCAAGCTCATCGGCCAAACCGGGAGGGCGGCGACCCATGTCGATCTTCAGGCGTGCACGGAAAAAGGGATTGTCGTTTCGGCCGGCGGTTCGGGCAATTCCAACGCGACCGCGGAGCTCACCTGGGGACTCATTCTCAGCGCGCTGCGAAATCTGCCGTTCGAAGTGCGACGATTGAAGGAAGGCCATTGGCAATCGACGTTGGGTATCGGCGTGAATGGCAAGACTCTCGGCATTTACGCCTACGGCAAGATCGGCAGCATCGTTGCGGCCGCGGGCAAAGCGTTCGGCGCGCGGGTAGTCTGCTGGGGGCGCGAAGGGTCGACGGGCCGGGCTAAAGCTGCCGGCTTCGAAGTTGCCAAGAACCGCGAAGATTTTTTCGCCGAGGCGGATATTTTGAGCCTGCATTTGCCGCTCAACAAAGACACGCGCGGTATCGTTACGCGCGACGATCTCGCGCGCATGAAGCCGACGGCGTTGCTGGTAAACCCGAGCCGCTCGGGGCTGATCGCGAAGGGCGCATTGGAAGACGCGCTCAAAGCGGGCCGACCGGGCAGAGCGGCGGTCGACGTTTATGACCAAGAGCCGGTGCTCGGCGCCGAGCATCCGCTGCTCAAAATGGACAATGTCACCTGCACGCCCCATTTGGGTTACGTCACTCGGGAGAGCTACGAAGAATATTACGCCGTGGTGGTTGATGATATTGTCGCTTTCGCGGCCGGCAAGGCCAGGAATGTGTTGAATCCGGATGTGTTTGGCAAAAAATGATCAATGGGCTTGTTTTGCCGCCCTTCGCTGAAAGATCAAGATGCTAGCCAGCATAAATGCGAGGAGAACTGCCGACGCAGAATAGCGACTGAATGCCAGCCCACCAGCGCTGAGAGGCTTGTCAAGAAAATCGCCTACCACAGCACCAAGGGGACGCGTGAGTATAAACGCACCCCAAAAAAGCAAAGTGCGAGATATGGTTGTCCAGTAGTACGCCGCAACAATGAGTGCCAGCAGAGCGCTGAATACCATCGCACCTCCCACATAGCCAAGACCAGCCGTGTCAGCCGTCCAATCGCCCAGTGCAGTGCCTAAGGTTTGGGAAAACATGATCGTCACCCAATAGAACATCTCGGCCTTTGGAGAACTGACGGTATCGACCGATATCGTGCCAAGTGACCGATGCCAGATGGCCAAAGATGCCATCAGCAGGGCAAACAATAGCGAGGATCCCCCTGCATAGCCGATCCCAAGAGAGCGGTCTGCGAAATCTGCCAACGTCGTCCCGACTGTTGTCGTTGCAATGATCGTTGCCCAGTAGAGGAATGGGTGAAAGCCCTTTGCCCTAATTTGAGCAACTACAGCGACTAAGAAGATTGCTGCGAAAATTGCCGTTGCAACAAGATAGCCCAGGTTCATCGACATGGACACTGCATCGCCACCGGTTTCACCCAGTGTGGTAGCAGCGATTTTGATGATCCAGAAGATCAAAGTAACTTCTGGAACCTTGCTCAAGGTGCGTTCGATAGTGTTGTTCATACGGCTCTCCTTTTTTCTTGCCAGTTTTGTGACTACTGTTCATTGTAGTCAAAGGTGCTGAAGGCAACGACACAACATACAATGTAACTTGATTTCGATCGCAGATCTGCGCTTTTCTCCCACCTTTCATAATTGTAATTCTGGTGAAATGTTTCGGTGGGATTCGTTATAGGTCAAGAAAGACAAGCTTGCGAAAGACGTCGATGGAGACTTACTGCAATGTGACGATCTCTCAGAAAACCGACGCTTGCTCAGAGAGCAACGAACTTTTTGAATCTGCTTACTCTGACGATGAATGTTCCGCGTCGCCCTAGTTGAGTTCTCTATGTCTTTAAGGGTAACTTTTAAGCAGCAATAGAGTCAGCGGTTTTCCGATGCGAATCCTCGTTGTAGAAGATGACAAAAAGATTGCCTCGTTTGTGATCAAAGGACTGGCGCAAGCGGGCTTTGCCGTCGATCACGCTGCGGATGGGGAAAAAGGGCTCAAACGGGCGCTCGCCGTCGAATATGATGCTGCGATCGTGGATGTCATGCTGCCGCAGCTCGACGGTTTGAGCATGATCGCGCGTCTTCGAGAGAAAAAAATACTGATGCCCGTCATCGTCTTGAGCGCCAAACGGTCCGTCGACGATCGCGTCAAAGGGCTGCAAGGCGGGGGGGACGACTATTTGACGAAACCTTTTTCATTCGTCGAATTGCTGGCTCGTGTCCAAGCCTTGATTCGACGAAGCCATCATACGCCCGAGTCCACCGAGCTACGATTAGGGGATCTCTCTTTGGATTTGTTAAGCCGGGAGGTCGAGCGGGCGGGGCAGAGGATCGATTTGCAGCCGCGTGAGTTCTCCCTGCTGGAATATCTCTTGCGCAATGCCGGTAAGGTCGTTTCCAAGGCGATGATCATCGAGCATGTGTGGGGCTACGATTTCGACCCGATGACGAATATCGTGGATGTGCTGGTCTCTCGGTTGCGCAATAAGATCGACCGGGATTTTGAGACCAAGCTGATTCACACGCATAGAGGGGTGGGATATGCGCTCAAGTCTTTCTAAGCGCCTTCATAAAACGCTTGGTTTCCGGCTTACCGCTTGGTACTCGGCGATTTTCATTCTCAGTTCTTTGACGTTTTCCATCGTGTCCTATTTGTTTGTCTTTTCGTCCGTTCGCGACAACCGAGGGGTGATAGAAGCTCAGTTGTCGAAATACGCATCTCTGGCCGAAGCGGACGGAATCAGCGCGATTGAAAATTTAGTCCGTCAACAGCAGCATCCCAGCCGGCGGAGCTCATTCTTCGTTCGGATCGTCGATCCGAGCAGCAAGACTCTTTTTCTGAGTAATTCCAGACTGTGGGAGAAGTTCGACCTCGCGAACTTACAAAGCGAATCGCTCGAAGGCCGGTGGCACTATTATACATCTAGACGAGACGGCGATTTGTTGGAGGTCGCGTCGGTGAGCCTTAAGGATAAAAATCTATTGCAAGTGGGCAAGAGCATTCAGGATCGCGAGGAAGTGCTTGAACGCTTTCGTGAAACCCTGCTCGCCACGATCATTCCTATGGTGATCATCGGCTTGACCGGCGGAACGTTTTTGGCTTTTCGCGCCCTGCGGCCGATTCGTAGTCTCAGCGCGGTGGCGCGATCGATTGTCGCAACGGGTCGGTTTGACGCCCGGGTCCCGGACAACCAAACCGGCGATGAGCTAAACGATCTGGTCGTCCTATTCAATCAAATGTTAGCTAAGATTGAAGCCTTGATTGGCGGCATGAAGGACGCGCTGGACAACGTGGCGCACGATTTGCACACGCCGGTCACACGCCTTAGAGGAATGGCCGAAGAGGCCCTGCGGTCGGGAGCGGGAGATGAAGCGATCCGCGAAGCTCTCGCCGATTGTTTGGAAGAAGCGGAGCGGGTCGTCGCGATGCTCAATACGCTGATGGACATATCCGAAGCCGAAACGGGAACGATGAAGCTTGCGCTCGAGAACGTGAATCTAAGGGCGCTCATCGATGAGGTCGTGGAACTCTACGGTTACGTTGCCGATGACAAGAACGTTGCTCTTTCGACAAAGGTGCCGGGTGATATATGTTTGCGCGCTGACCGTACCCGATTGCGCCAGGTGCTGGCCAATTTGGTCGATAACGCCATCAAATACACTCCGGCGGGTGGCTGCGTGGACATAGAAGTCTCAGATAAAGGCCAACAAGCGGTTGTGCTCGTCAAAGACAATGGCGTCGGAATACCAATCGACGAGATGCCGCGAATTTGGGAGCGTCTTTACCGCGGGGATAAAAGCCGGTCGCAAAGAGGCCTTGGGCTGGGGCTTAGTCTAGTCAAAGCCGTCGCGCAAGCACATCGAGGTGAAGTCGAGGTTTCCTCCAATCCAGGTGGTGGCTCTCTCTTCTCGCTTTATTTGCCTCTCACGCCGGCGGTTTAGTTTCGATACCGCCACACACCATTTCAAAAAAGTAATCTGCGGGATAGCTCCCCGCAACGTTTCCACGATACATGTCGCTCGCCGAATGCTAGGTTTTAAATATCCGATCATGCAACTTGCGACGAAAAGCGACGCAGGCATTATCGCGTCCGCGCGTTTATCTTCTTTAATTTCGTTGTTTTTCGAGTCTTGCTTACGGTCGCCGAAATCGCCGTGGTCGCGTTAGGAATGTAATGAATGCAGTGAAAGTCGAACGGTTGTGCAAATCCTTCGATGATAAACTCGTGCTCGACGACGTTTCGTTAAGCGTTAACCGTGGAGATATTTATGGTTTTCTCGGGCCCAATGGGTCGGGTAAGACAACGACGTTGCGCATTTTGTTGGGCATCCTTCGGCAAGATAAAGGAAATGTGAATTTGCTGGATATGGATCCAGTCACCTGTTCTGCGGAGCTACACCGAAGAGTCAACGCCTTGCCCGAATCACACGGCCTCTATGGCTGGATGTCGCCGCAAGCCTACCTGCGCTTTTTCGCGGAACTGTATGGAGTTTCCTTGAACTTAAAAGATGCTCAGAGCCGGCTGCAGCAAGTAGGGCTAAATCCCGACGACCATCGTCCCATTCATACCTTTTCGCAAGGCATGCGTCAGCGTCTGGGCATCGCGCGCGCTATGGTAAATGACCCTGAGCTTTTGATTCTAGACGAACCCACCAACGGACTCGATCCACGGGGGCGACGAGAGATCCACGATCTCTTCCTGACGCTTAACAGGGAAAGAGGGATCACTCTCATCCTGTCTACCCATATCCTCGATGATGTAGAACGTCTCTGCACTCGCCTAGCGATCTTGGATCGTGGAAAAATCCGCTATGAGGGTCCGCTTGCGGTCAATCTGGATCAGTCTGGGAGGGTTCTGTATCGGTTCCATATCGATGAAGCATCTAAGGTTCCCGCCCCGGGGTGTTACCCAAATATTCGAATACTGGAAGTCAATAATGGATGGCTGAAATGTGAGCTTTTAGGTGTGTCTGCTCCAGAAGCGTTGAGGACGCTGCTTCAAGATGGCGTTGCCGTCAGTGAAGCTGCGCGCTTGTCAGGCGGTCTTGAAGATCTTTATTTGACGCATACTCGAGTGAATCTTGCATGAAAGTACTAATCGCCCTGCTACGAAAAGAAGCCGTGGAAGATCTGCTCGCAGCGCGCGGTGCGCTGTTGTTCTTCGTTTCCAGTATGGTTTTAAGCGCTTATATGATTTTGCTTATGAGCAATACCGAACTCAGCCTTATGGATTCCGCGCAAGCTGTGTATTTAATGAGCGGTATTATTCTCACTTTGGTATCGCTGCTAGCGATCATTCGAGGCAGCGATAGTTTTGCCGGAGAGCGTGAGCGGGGAACTCTCGAAACCTTGATATTGACGCCGGCAACCGGACGGCAACTGGCCAGCGGAAAGCTCGCAAGTATCTTGCTTGCTTGGTTCATCCTCTTGATTATTTGCACACCCTATCTTTGGGCTGTCGGATGGCCAACCGGGTATTTTTGGCCGGCTTTTGGGTATCTCTCTCTCACAGGAACTTTACTTGCACTTACGTTCGGTGGTCTGGCACTGGCGCTATCCGCTCGCGCGAAAAGCGTCCGATCTGTTTTGTTAGTGGGTCTAACTTTGTTGCTCCTTTTGGGAAGTCCGGTGTTACTCAGCCCATCATTGAGGCGAAGCAGCGTTGGGCGGGTTGCCGACTTGTTGAATCCCTTCGCTGATGCCCTCAACGCACTTGATAGCGCCGTCATCGATCGAGAAGGAATCACATTTCAAATAGTGCGACTCACTCTCATGGTTTGTTATGCCATTGTGGCCCTATGGATTCTTTACGGGTCGACAAAGAGGATCGAACAATGAAGCTGTCAGTTTTCTGCAGCTTGCTATTCATCATGCTCTCCCCGTTAAGCATGCCCAACATAGTTGGAGCGATCGATGGGCCACTGAGCGTAACTTTAGTGGCACCGAGTAATTCCATGGTGATGGGAGAAAGCCCGGTTTTCGTCGGGCGTGTGGCGAATAGAGGAGAGACGTCGGTTAAAGGATTAATTGTTTATCCATCATTGGTCTCTCTCAAGCCGGGCAAAGAGCAGCCGGTAGATCTCGAAGACTGGTCAGCTAGGCCGGCTGTGCGAATCGACCTTTTATCGCCAGGCGAATTGAATACTCAGCAATGGCCGCTGAGACTTATCGAGTCAGGAAAATTCGCTATGGCGTTAACGGTCATCGACCCCACCGAAGCTCAACCGACGGTGAGCGTCTTAGTCCCCTTTGAAGTCCAGCCAAAGCGGCTGCTTGCTGGCAAGCGGGTTCTTCCTGTTGCCATCGGAGTGCCGTCGCTGCTGCTTTTAGTTTGGGCTTTGGTTGGATTGAGCCGCGGTCGTTTCAAGTTCCCGATGCGAAAATTGTCCGAGGCCGAAGATCGATAGTATGTGCTGCCCGGATGTGGAGATTCTCGTTTACACTCGCATGCTGGGATAGCCGCAGTTCCGCTAGAGCGTGAGGGCCTATGCGCGACTCTACAGCTCGCGCAAAAGAGATGAACCGATGTAGGGAGCCGCGTCCGGGTAGATTTCCACTGCCAGTTCGAAAAGTCTCTTCGCACTCACAAGTTGGCAGGAAATTTCTGCTATCCCTAGGTCGTCATTATTTCTCGTAATAACTCCGTTTTTTAGAATCAGATATTCCGGCCGCGCTAAATCGCATTTTTTAAGAAGGCCATCGAAGTGATTCATAGGAATTTTGACTAACACTTTCATTTTTTACCCTAGCTCGTTCGATTCCGAAGCACAAGAAAACTTGCCTTCACGCTCCGGCGTCCGAACGATTGTCATTTTTCTGAAAAACAATTTTGATCGCTGGCGCCCACCCGCTGATCTCGGTCGAATCGTTTACCGCGAATAGGCCGCTTCCGCTGAAGCTGTCTTCGAAGCTTGTCGCCTGGAATTGCTGAAATTGTCTCCGACTAGAGCGGGCGTTTATTTTCGCCGCGATGCTCACCTTCTCAGACCTTTATCAGCGAGGCGGAACAACAGTCGCTTGCCAAGAACTTGTTCGGGGTATCTATTGCGTGTTGGTCAGCATTTTTCCGTCCTCTGAGAATTCAGCCTCTTGCTCTTTGCTATCCTTGGTATATTCAACTTCATAACTTACTTTACCGCGGAATTCTATTTTGTCGATTTTGTTGATTTTCGAGCCAGCCGTTACTTTTTCAATCGCGGCCCTAACGGCGGGCGGTACCTGAGCAATAGTGACGTCCATTTCCTTTTTGGTTGCGCTACAACTTGATAGGTTTAAAGTACCAAGGAACAAAATGACGACCGTGCTTACCATCGCGCGTCCGCTCATGCTTTCGTCTCCTTCTTAATATGGTTTTGATGTATTTCAATAAGTCGCAACAACGTAACATAGGACAAAAACCCCATTGTGAAACAGGGACATCTGTAACATGGATGCTCAAAGGTCGCGATGCGGAATCTCTGAAATGCGGCATAATCTCCAAATCTTTCAAACATGTAATCTCCGGGAAAGCTTCCGGTAAGGCTTTCGCGTTACTTCACTATCGGTGAAGGTTAAACCTAAACAATGCATGGTTGCGTTGGCGAGGTTGCCAGTGAGAAGAGATAATGAAACGAGTATGCCGTTTCACGGCTTCCTTTGCGCCCGCAGAGCTTTTGTCATGCGCGTCTTGAACTGGTTCGCTCCCAGTTCTAACACGAACAACACCGCTGACTCTCCTCGGTATTGGACAATCGGTTTATTTATTTTCAGCGTGTGGGTCTTTTTGTCTAACTTGGGGGTCGCGGCGCTTATCGAGCCGGACGAGGGAAGGAACGCAGAAATCGCGCGCGAGATCTTGTTGCTCGGAGATTGGGTCACGCCCCACTATGACTTTATCGCGCGGCTGGACAAACCGATATTGTTTTTTGATTTGGTCGCCCTTTCGTACAAAGTTTTTGGTATTTCAGAATGGTCCGCCCGTCTGCCGTCCGCATTGACGGCGTTTGGTTGTCTTTTCCTAACCTATTTTTTGTCACGCTCGTTGTTCGGCCGCTGGGCGGCGCTCTGGAGCGCTTTGATTCTGCTGACTAGTCTCGAGTTTTTCGTCCTTTCCCGCATCGTGATCTTGGACATGCTGCTTACGTTGTTTTTGACCCTGGCGCTCTGCTGCTTTTTCCTTGGGCAGCGTGGCGTCGAACGCGGTCAAGGAAAAGTGCAATTCCTTCTGATGTATGCGGCGATGGGAGCGGCGACGCTGGTCAAGGGACCGATTGGCGTCATGCTTCCGACCGCGGTGATTGTTTTCTATCTGGTTTTTACCAAGCGGTGGATGCTTGTGCGTCACATGCAGCTTCCTCTGGGAATACCGCTTTTTCTCCTCACGGCGGCCCCGTGGTACATTCTGGTCGAGTATCGCAATCCCGGGTACCTGCACTATTTTCTCTGGGAGGAAAACCTAGCCCGTTTTGCTACCAGCAAATTCAAGCGCAGCGGATCCTGGTATTATTTCATCGTGGTTCTGAGTGCGGGATTTTTACCATGGACCGTGATGCTGCCGACAACGATCGCTAATTTATGGAAGCGTTCGCTCGGCGGCGAACGATTGTTTGTGATTTTGTGGATAGCGTTACCGCTGGTTGGTTTTTCTTTATCGTCATCTAAGCTGCCTCATTACATTCTTCCGATATTTCCGCCTTTGGCAATTGTCGTTGGTATGACTGTAGCCAAAGTTCTCACAGACACGTCGGCCAAAACAACCTGGCTGTTGTCCTTTCCAAGCGTCTTCTTCTTCCTTTCGTCGATCGTCATTACTCTCTTGGCCCTATGGCCGCAGTTCTTACCCTATCGTCTGCAGGGATATGTTCATGCCACTTTTACCGGGACTTCGATCCGGCAATATATCGCTATCGTCGTCGCACTGATGCTTGTTCTAGTAGCCATTAGGCGGCGCCTGTGGGGACGGCAAATCTTCCTCTATGCCGCTACGTGTATCGGCTTTGCCGCGTTTATCCTCTGTGCCGAACCAATTCTGGCGACAGTCTCTTTGAATCGCTCATCCAAGCAATTGGCTGAGATGGCCGTTTTATTTATCCGTGATAAGGATCAGCTCGTTCTATACGGAGGGTATCCCTCAAGCCTTCCCTTCTATCTCAATATTCAGCGACCGATCTGGGTGATTTGGTCCGGTAATAGCAGGAGAGTACTGGGCAGTGATTATGTTGGCAAGGAGCGGCCGGAGCCGGCTGCCGGGTATGGCAAAGTACTTTATACCTACGAGGAATTCGCCGAGCTTTGGAAAACGTCGAAACAGAGGTTCGTCGTATTCCTGGATAGCGGGGCAGTGGATCGCTTCGAGCGCCTGATTGGAACTCAGCCAAGGATTCTCTTCCGGCTTGGCGATACCGTTTTGGTAGAAAATAGAGGTGCCGAGCGCGAAAATGGCAACGATAAATCACCGTGATGCGGTGCTTCTGGTTATTGCGTTTCTTGCAGCCCGAGCGATTAATACGATGATGCGCCTGGGCAATCCTACGGCCTCAGCGACTCTACGTAAGCTGCACCATTTCCAGAGGACGGACCACCCAGTCGTTTCAAGGTAGTAAGGGCGATGTCGTAGTGATGGCTGAGCGTTTAGGACGACAGATCGACAGCAGGCTGATAACCTGTGCCGACCGAAACACGTATTTTCTGTCGCCGCTCGATGGCGGGAATCTCGCTGGAGTCCAAATGCGAGTCCTTGTTTCATCGGAGATCCATGAGATTTCTTTTGTTAACGTGCTCCGCGAAACCGGCAGCCCGGAATTCGGACTGCATCGGGAACTCTCCGTAGGATAGTTGAATGGATATCACCAATGCACAAGCTGATACTTGACTTCAGTCGTTCAGCAATCTTTCATGTGATTTTGCTTATCGCTCTCTGCGGTGTGCTGTATTTCCCATTTCTTGGCTCGGTTCCATTCTTCGACAAGGGCGAGCCGAGAGAGGCTTTGGCGGTGCAAGATATTGTGCAACGGGGTGAATGGTTGGTGCCGCTCAAGCGGGCGACTGATATTCCATCCAAGCCGCCTTTATTTCATTGGTCAGCTGCATCGGTTGCCCGGGTTACCGGTTCGCTCAACGAAGTGACGATTCGCTTCCCCTCGGCGCTCTACGCCACTCTCGGCGTGTTGCTGATCTACTGGCTGGGGCGAAAAATATTCGACGCCAAAACCGCGCTGCTTGGCGCGGCGATCCTAGCGACGATGATGATTTATCAAGACCAAGCGTTGAGCGCGCGCGTGGACATGACGCTTTGCTTCGTCGTTACGTTGAATCTGGTTCTCTTCTATTCGCTCTATCGTGGTTTCCTGACGAACCCGATTTGGTTTTACGTTTTCTATGCATTGGTTGGTGTGGGAACTTTGGCCAAGGGACCCTTGGGCCTGGTGCTACCGGCGTTGGTTGCAGGGTCGTTTTTAATCATGCAGCGAAAGTGGGATTGGTTCAAAAAATTCTGCTTTCACCCTGGTGTCATCTTGGCATTTGTTTTAGCGATCGGATGGTACGTCATCGCGGTTACTCGTGGTGGCGAGGGTTTCTTTAACCGGCAGATCCTGCAGGAGAACCTCGGCCGGTTCGTCGGCGGTTCCGGACATAGTCATCCGATCTATTACTATATTCCTTATTTATTTTCGCAGAGCCTGCCGTGGAGCCTGTTTCTTCCGCTTCTGCTCTGGGATGTTTTTAAGGCACCCATACGGCCGGACGACGATAGGCTTTTTCTGAAGCTGTGGTTTTTGGTCATGTTTGCCTTCTTTTCGATTTCAGTGGGCAAGCGGCCCGTCTATTTACTGCCGCTCTTTCCCGCGCTGTCACTGTTATTGGCCGCGTGGTTTTATGAAGCCACGAGCGTGGGCAAAGGGAGGCTCGCGATTTACCGGGGCATCGGTATTATTGCCGCGCTTACGGGCGCACTATTTGTGGTCATTACCTTGGGCGCGCTATGGAGCCACGACCAGACCTGGTTTTTCGCGCCGATCGAAAGTCTGCTCAAAGCCAAGGACCGGGCCAACCTCGTCGCCGTGAGAGCCCAACTGAAAAACTTCGGCTGGTCTTTCACTGTGCTATCGCTGCTCGCAGCAGCGTTGTGGCTAAGCGTGGCGCGCTCGCTGTGGCTCGGCCAACTGCGTTCGGTGGCGCACCAGTTGATTTTTCTGTCAATTCTTAACGGCATTGCCGGGTGGTCGGTCGTTATGCCGGTCATTGCTCAAGAGAAAAGCTATCGAGATTTCATGATCGAAGTAAATCAACGCCTCAGTCCGAACGCCAAACTTTATCTTTTCGGCCGCTTCAACAGCGACCCCGTGGTTTTTTATCGTGGCGGCGTGATCGACAAACTCGATCAATCGGCGCAAATAGTCGCGGATAAGACTGCTACGGGAAACGCCTATATCATCATGGACGAACGAACCTGGAAGAGGATACAGGAAATCAAACCGGACCTGACTGCGCTGTTGAACAGCCAAGGAAAGGGTGCCGAAGGGGACGCACCGCTGGTGCTGGTGCGGGCACGGCTGTCCTAGCTAATTGGCATATGGCTGATAGCTTATAGCGTTTAGATGGAACTTATATGCCATAGGCCATATGCCATAAGCGAACTGACAGCCTGCAAACAGTGGGGCGGCGGTCGGTTGCCCTTACAGCTTATGACGTGAACTTCCGAGACAGGGGCAATAGGACTATTGCTTGAACGCGCCTTCCTTTTCCAATTCTCTTAGCGCCCGCAGATCGACGAAATCTTCGAACTTGAAGGTTTTTCCTTTCACTTCGCTGCCGATTTCATCGAGGACGGTTTTGATGCCGGCGGGAGTGGGAAACGGACGGCGATCGAGCACTCGGATGCTGCGCATGAGCGCATAATCGATGGTCTCGGGATCGTCGGTTTTCAACGCCAGACGGATGGCCGCTTTGGCGTTTGCCGAATCGGTCTGGAGCGCGCGAATCGATTCGGACATGCTCTTAATCAGCGCCTTGACGAGCTTCAGGTTTTTATCAATGTAACTACCGAGCATATTGAGGGAGAGAAATGGATATTCGATTTTCGTGTCGGCAAGATCGGCGAGCACGTTGAATCCTTCCCGTTTGGCTTTGGGCACGAAGTCGGCCGCCATAATTGTGCCATCGACGACGCCGCTTAAAATCGCCGTGATGCGCGCGCCGGAGTTGCCGATTTGCAAAATCGTGACATCTTTTTCCGGATCCAAGCCGCCGTCTTTGAGCGCTAGATTGGTCTGGAAATGCGACCCGGAGCCGAAACGACTGACCGCAACTTTTTTCCCTTTCAACTGTTTGAACGAAGTAATCGACGGCGCCGTCAGGTAAACATGATTGAAGCGGTTGGCGATAACCGCCACAATGCGCACGTCGGCGCCGCGCAACTTCGCGATCATCGCCTCGGAACCCTGGGACATCGACAGGTCGAAGGTGCCGGCGATCAACGCCTGACTCAACAATGAGCCACTGTTGACGTAGACGATTTCGAGGTCGAGGCCGTTCTTGCGAAAGATTCCCTGGCGCCGGCCCATTTCCAGCACGTAATTATTGATCCCGGTGCCGCTGTAGCCAAGGCGAACTTTGTCGAGGGATTGCGCCGGCAGTTTATTGGCTCCAACCGTCACGGTCAGCAACAACGTTCCGGCAAACAAAACGCGAGGGAGCACGCGGGTAACTTCCATCGTAGACTCCTGGTTTCCTGTTTGGCGATCGGCAACGGGGGGCGGATGTCTTGACGATCACCCGCGCCGCGTTACGGCTCGCATCGTAATGCCGGTGGGGGTGAAAGCACAAGGGGAGATCATCGCGCCAGACCCCGCGGAGCGCGGCGAAACACGGTGAATCCAGGCGCGCGCTGCGGCATTGCGCTGCGACGGCTTGAAACCGAGACACGCAGCGTTTATCTCTTAGAGACTGTTTCGCTAGAGGAGATGATCTATGAATATCGATCGCCGGACCGCGATTAAGGCCGGGTTTGGTTTGGGCGTCGCAATGCTATGGCCCCGTGACGGTCTACTGGCGCAGGCCCAGCCGCTGATTCAGAAAAAGATTCCTTCGTCGGGAGAGAGTATACCTGTCATCGGTATCGGTACGGCGCGCCGTTACGAAGAGGTCAAGTCCGAGGCGGAGAAAGCGCCGCTGCGGGACACGATCCGCCAGTTTCAAGCGCTGGGCGGCAAGGTGATCGACAGCTCGCCGTCTTACGGCACCGCCGAAGCGGTAGTCGGCGAGGTGGTCGAAGGTCTCAAGATTCGCGACTCGTTGTTTCTCGCCACCAAAGTGAGCTTGCGCAACATTGGACGACAGGAAGGTATCATACAGATCGAGCAGTCGTTTAAAAAGTTCCGCACGAATAAGATGGACCTGATCGCCGTGCACAACCTGCGCGACACCGACACGCAGCTGGGCACGCTCCGCGAAATGAAGCAGGCCGGGCGCATCCGCTACGTCGGCATCACCACTTCGTTCGATAATCAGTACGCCGAGTTCGAGCAGGTCATGAAGAAGGAAAGCCTCGACTTCATTCAGGTCGACTACGCGTTGGACAATCGAGACGCCGGTGAACGTATCATTCCGCTCGCCGCTGATCGCGGCATGGCGGTGATGATTAATCTGCCCTTCGGGCGCGGCCGATTGTTTAACGCGGTGCAGGGAAAAAAGCTACCGGAGTGGGCGAACGAGATTGACTGCCAATCGTGGGCGCAATTTTTTCTCAAATACATCGTGTCTCATCCCGCCATCACCTGTGCCGTTCCTGGAATGGCTCGCCCGGAGTACGTCGTTGACAATCTAGGCGCCGCGCGTGGACGCCTGCCCGATGCCGCCATGCGCCGCCGCATGGAACAGTTTATTGATAACGCGTGAGCTGCAGCGGATGTCGGAAGGCGCGTTCTAAAAATAATTGACAAAACGTAAGGGGTGAGGAGTGAGGAGTGAAATACAAGCCGATGCACGATTCAGGCGTCGCGGCAGGTAATAGCCTCGCGCACCGGTTGCTCGAGCGCTTAATCGATGTCCGCGCCGCCGAGATGGGTGCGCTGGTATGGTCGTGGTTTTTCATTTTTTCCGTCCTTTTTTCCTATTACATTCTCCGTCCCATCCGCGATGAAATGGGCGTTGCCGCCGGCGTGGAGAACCTGCAGTGGCTATTCACCGGCACGCTGCTCGGCATGATCGCCGTCAATCCACCGTTCGCAGCGCTGGTGGCACGCTTGACGCGAGTCAAGTTTATTGCCATCAGCTATCGTTTTTTCATGGCGAATCTAGTGCTCTTCGCTTTGCTTCTGCACGTCGCGACCGCCGAGCAAAACGTGTGGATCGGCCGCGCGTTTTTCATCTGGACGTCGGTCTTCAATCTTTTTGTCGTATCGATTTTTTGGGCGCTGATGGTCGATGTGTTCAGCGCGGATCAGGGCAAACGGCTGTTCGGCTTCATCGCTGCCGGCGCGACCCTTGGCGGCATCATCGGCTCCAGCGTGACTGCCTCGCTGGCAAAATCAGTTTCGGCGACATACTTGTTGTTGGGTTCCGCCGTATTATTGGAGATCGCCGTGTTCGGCGTCCGGCGGCTGTCGCGCTTATCCGATACCTTGCACCAGAGGCGGGCGGCCGGACGCGGCGAAACGCCCATCGGCGGCTCGGTTTTCGCGGGTTTCGCCCATGCATTCAACTCGACGTATCTGATCAACGTAAGCATTTATATTCTGCTCTTCGCCGTCACCTCGACGTTTCTTTACTTTCAGCAGGCCGAGATCGCCCGGCAAACCTTCGCCGACCGCGGCGCGCGCACGGCGTTCTTCGCGCGCGTCGACCTTTGGGTTAATGTTCTCACTCTCGCAGCGCAACTGTTTCTCACGGGACGCGTGTTGCGGTGGGTCGGCGTCGCTGCGACTTTGGCAGCGCTGCCGCTGATCAGCATCATGGGCTTCGGCACGCTGGCGCTCGCGCCGACGATCGCCGTCTTGGTTATCTATCAGGTGATACGACGCGCCGGCAATTTCGCCTTCGCCCGCCCGACACGGGAAGTGTTGTTTACGGTCGTTCCACGCGAGGACAAATACAAGGCGAAGAGTTTCATCGACACGGTAATTTACCGCCTAGGCGATCAAGTTGGGGCCTGGTCTTACGCGGGTTTAGGACTGTTCGGATTGGGGATGACCGGCATCGCGGTCGTTGCCGTGCCAATTTCGCTTGCTTGGCTCGTCAATGGATTCTGGCTGGGGCACAAGCAAAATGCATTGGAGTTAGAAGGGGGATCCGACGCGGCGCCGGCCGCAACCGCGCGCTAGCCCGGATTATTCACGAGATTGCTTCCGAGAAGTAAGCCTCTCCGGTCGCGGCCAATGGGCCTGTACCTTGAGGAGGTCGGCAAACATAAGTAGTAGCGCAACCATCGACGAGAATGCGAAGCATTGACAAGCACCTCGCAGGTCGGCGTAAGTTTGTACTCCTGTGTCCGCTCTCTGCGAGGCTTACTCCTCGACTTTACACTGTGTCGCAACGTTCCTCGCTGCATGAATAATTCGGGCTAGACACCCCGGCGCCGCTAGCTTTTGGCCGCCGTAAGTTCGATGTCGATATTTTCTTCTCTTTGAATTTGTGCGAAGCGTTCGCGCAAAGAATTGATGTTGGTTCGGACGGGAATCGCCAGTTCCGCCTCGATCCGAAAGATTGGCGTGCCGCTTACCGGCGCAGCGTAGGTTTTGGTTTCCATCGATTCGATATTGACACCCATGGCGCTCAACACGGCGCTGATCTGGTAGACAATTCCGGGATGATCCATGCAGGACGCCGTTAATTTGTAGGGAAGAAAAGATTCCGGTGGCGTCCTCGTCGACGGCGTTTTGATGGACACCGCGAGACCGGTCTCGGTTTCGATTTCGCGATAGTCGCGGCCGATCTTCACTAAGTTGCCGCCCATGCCGCTAATCAAAACGATAACGGCAAACTCGCCGCAAAACACCGCCATCTTACTGTCTTCGATGTTGCAATCGTGACGGGAAATGAATTCAGATATTTTTTCCACCAGACCCACTCGGTCCGGGCCGATCGCCGTCAGGATCAAATGATCTTTATCTGCCATGGAATTTCCTCTGAGTGGGATACTAGCCGGAGCGGCGTGCGAAGTGAAGAGCCAACGGATTGGAGTGATGGAATAACGGAATACTGGAATAATGGAATACTGGAGTAATGTATCCGGAAATCCCAACACTCCATCGCTCCGATACTCCAACACTCCAGCCCAATAATTTAGCTACGCCAGAAAAAAGCCGTTCATGATTGCATCGCGCCAGAGCTTGGCGACTGGCGGCACGATACCATGAGGAAGTCTTTCGTCCGTCCAACCCCAAGAATGGATGCCGGCGCCGAGAGAAACGGCCCGGATCTTTGGCGGGGGGTTGAGCTTGGCAAAAAGCGGCAGAGATCTTTCACAGCGTTTGAGGGTAACAGTGTCGTCGTGGATGCCGTGGATCGAGAGAAACGGTGGCACGGGTTTGACTCCGGGGCCCGAAAGTTCTCGGGTGTAGCCGAGAAACTGTTGCACGAGCGCGTCGCTCTGTTGGTTGGATAGCCTCAGGCGTTCGGCGGAAACCCGAGCGGCGGTTTCCAAAGCTTTAGTTGAATTTTTATGGACAAAATCCTCGGCTTTGAAGTTGGGACGCTTCTTGGCTGTATTCCAACGTTCGAAAGTCATTTCGATCAGCATCGGCAGGCCGATGTTTTGGTCTTTCATGCCTTCGTACATGTAGCGGGCAGTGTCGCGCCACGTGCGTAGACGCAGCTGATTGAAAGGAAAGTTCCAATCATCGTTGGCGATCTGCGGGTACATGTAACCGAATGGCGAGCTGCCGTAGCCAAGGAGTCCGGCGATATTCGCTACTCTTTGGGACGCCATCATCGCGAAAGGACCGCCAGTGGAGTGGCCATGAACGTAGATCGAGAATTCACCATCGGGGAACTGGCGCCGGGCGGTTTCTTTCATCGCTTCTTCAAACGCGGCCGGCCAGGCGGCCATGCGGTGGAAAAATTCCGTGCCTTGCTTCGCCGCAAGCGAGATCAGTGTCCCGTAGTGGTCGCGCTTCGACGTGTCCCGGATGATCGTGTACTGATCCTGGGCAATTTTCATTTCCTTGGTCCACAGCGGCGTTCGCGCCATGCCGCCGTCATTCTCGACGTCACCGGGCCAGTCGCGATTCGGATCCAAGAAATAGAAGCGGCCGGGAAATGTCATCGCCGCGACCTGAATGGCGTATTTCTTCGCCAGCGTCTGCGCGACACTTTCGACGGATTTGTAATCGGAAACGCCGCCGTGCAACAAGAACGCGCCGACTTTCTTGCCGTCCGGTCCTGATGGAATTTTGCTTAAGTCTTGTGGTTCGTAAATCACCACACCGATATCCCAATCCATCTCCAGCGCACGAATGCGGAAAATGTCTTCGCGGACGCTGATTGCGACATCCGGCATGGCCGTGACTTGATGATGCAGGGCTACAAGATCCTCAAGGGAGACAAGGGAGGGCGGTTCCCAGATTGATTTCGTGGTCACAGCTCAAGCTCCTTTGGATCGACGAAGTTGGTAGCGAGCCTATGGAAGGACCATTGCTCTGTCAATGTGGTTCGACGAAGGCTTCATAGAGGACCCGGCCGGTCGCATCCTTCGGCGGCGGCAGATTCAAAAGCCAGGCAAGTGTCGGTGCGAAGTCGATGATACGTACGTCTGCAAGCTTTTCCCCGGCGCGGATGCCGGGGCCATTGAGCACCATGAGCGTGCGCATGGAAATCAGCGGGCCGCCCGTGATCCGGGGATCGAAATCATATCCGTCGGCAAGCTCCACGTAGATGTCACCACCGACGTCGCCACCGATTCCCATCGCCGGCCCGTCGCCTTCCGCATCATAGAGAGCTTTGACGACTTCACGCTTGCCGTCGCGGATCGAGGCGAGCAATTCCCGGGTCTTGCGGACGACTTCCGCGCGCTCTTCTTGCGCGACGATGCCGTTTTTGCGGTCTCGCGAATTGATCAGCAGGTAACCGTTGTTGACTGCCGGGTAGATTACTTTGGTTTTCGCCAGATCGACTTTGCCCTGGGTGTCCAACGTCACGAGCCCGCCTTCCTGCAACACGCGATTCAGGGCGACGCGTTTGTTGATCCCCTGAATGCCGTGATCGGAAATCAGCGCGAAGATACAGTCGGCGGGACGTTTGGCCAACAGCAGACCTAAATGTTCGTCCGTCGTGCGGTAGACTTGTTCCAATAGCGGCCGTAATCGATGCGCGATATCTGGGCGATAGTTGGCCAGCGTCGGATCGAGATAACCGCGCCACAGATGCTCGGCTTCGTCGGGAAAGGGCGTGTAAGCCAGATATAAATCCCACGGCAGATTTTCCAGCGCCCAGCGATTGGTTTCCATCAGCTGGTGTTCCACCAGCGTCACGGTTTCGAGATAGCGCGCCTCGGCGCCGCCGCTGCCGCCGTTGGCAATGGTGCGGCCGAAACCGCCCTGGTTATAGAGAATGCTGGCGCCGTTGCCGATGAACGCGCGAACCGTCGCGCTTGCGTCGGCGATGACTTCGGTCTTGAGAGCAAATTGACGAGCGGGCCTTGTGTAGTACAGAAAAAAATCACTGCCATCGGATTTGAGATCGAACAGGCGAAAATAAGTCCAGGCGTCTTGATTCCCCGCGGCCTTGATCGCCACCGGATAGCTCCAAAACAATTCACCGCCGGGGATGGCGGGAGCCGACTTGAGTTTGACCTTGATATCGTCGGCATCGCGGCGGGTGGCGATCACGATGGTATCGTAGCCGGCCTGCGAATCAGCCGGATCGTCGATGAGCAAGCCAAATAGTTTCGACTCGCCGATGGTGAAGCTGATCTCGATCGGAGGCGCCTCACTAGCCGGAGAGTTCACCCATGAATCACTCGGTTCGGTTTGCATCGCCCGTTTGGTTACGATGCCGTCGCGGCCGCTGGTCGCGTTGTAACCGGCCAAGCGCACGGCTTGGTCGGATTTTTCCCCGCCAAAGGATGGAATGTGGGAGATGATGACTTTTTTGCCGGCCTGCTGCGCCACCGACCAGATCGGTTCGGCCTGCAGCGGCGCTTCAGAGAAGCCGGCGATGCTTTCCAGAATCGTGAATTGTTCGCGCGGCGCGCGCGGCACACGATTGCCGCTGATGCCGGTGATACGCGGTGGCGCGCCGGTCACAAGAGATGCAAATCCGGGCGCAGTCTTGGACGGAAAGCTGGCGACCACATCGTCGGCGACTGCGCCGCCTTCAATCAGCTTCGCCAGATTGGGAAGTTTCCCTTCACGAAGCATCTCGTGAACGAATGCGGGTACGGTGCCGTCCCAGGCGAGTACGATGGCTCGAGTTGCCGACTGGCCGCCGACCGGCGATGGGATAGCTCCGAGGAGAATCGTGATCGCCGCTATCAGCGTTATCAGTAGTTTTCGGCGGCACATGATCATCTAAAATTTAAATCGGTGTTGCCGGGCGGCGATTGGAAACAAAGATCGATGCAGGTTTGTGGATCAACACTCTATCGGAAAATGGCTCGTGAAATTGACAGTAACCGATATCACCGCGACGGTCAAAAGTGATAAACTGACCAGCGCGGATTCGGTAAGAGCAGATCCATTCAGTGAACTTGGAGGAGGCCAAATGTTCGGACGCAGCGGCAGAATCGTAACTGTGATTGTTTTGTTCGGGCTAACGACGATGACGCCCCGTTATCTATGGGCCCAACAGAGCAAGGGCGCGAGCTCGGTCGACGAATTGCTCAAATCGATTGGCCTGAGTAAGCCGGCGATGGCGCGGGCGCCTGACTTCAATCTGCGCGACGCGAACGGTGGCATGGCCAGTTTGGGCGGCCATCGTGGCAGCCTGTTGTTGCTCAATTTTTGGGCGACCTGGTGCGCGCCGTGCAGGGAAGAGATGCCGTCGATGGAACAGCTCAGTCGAAATTTCGGCGGTCAGGGCTTTGCCGTGGTCGCAGTGAATCAGAGAGAAAACGCCGCGCTAGTGAACAAGTTCATGAAAACCCACGGTCTGAACTTCGCGACGCCCTTGGACACCGATGGACGGGTTGCGGCATCGTACCGCGTGTACGGTATCCCGGTGACTTATCTGATCGACGGTAACGGCCAGCCGATCGGCATGAAGTCGGGGCCGAGAGATTGGGCCGCTCGCGACGTCATCGAAGCTTTTCGAAAACTGATCGGCGACGGAACCGGCCGCAGCATGGCAGGATCTGTGGGTCTTGAGCCCAGTGTGCCGCTGCCAAACGTGCTGCGCGTGAAGACCGCCGGGATTGTGGTGCGCGCGCAGCAAGACGCCCAATCAGAAGCCATCAACAAACTGGAGAGCGGAGAAGAATTGATCCCGCTCGGCAAGGTCTCCGGTGCCGGCGAATTTTGGTATATGATTAAGACCAAGAGCGGCACGATCGGTTGGGTGAGAGGCGCGGAGGTTGAAGAGATCAGAAAAGTGAAATGAAGTCTCTGCCAGCTAGTTTCTTGCGTCAATCTCTTCCGGTCAATTTTTCGAGCTTGCTTGGTCACCAGCCATTCGTAGGTCTTCATGCTTTTCGCGGTGGTTCATTCGGCTCACCACAGGCGACACTCTGACCGGACCCGATATAAACATTCTGGGGTGACGACATTGGAAAGATTTTCATAAGGGTTTCTGGTGCGCCAGAGCTTGCTGCGGGTAGTTCATTGTGCTCGTTGACAAGTCGGCCTCATACCGGGTATTTGAAAAAAGAGCGATTCGTTCTATCGTGACACCGTTCACTTTGGACTCGATGCCGATAGCGGGCGGTTCGCGACGACCAAGGCTCAAAAAGATTCCGGTTACCTTTAACAGAGGAGGATTTTGACATGGTAATGCTAGGCACCGACATGAAAGTTGCCGAGACCCCGAAGGAGGGCCTCAAGGATTACAATAAGACCGACCCCTACGCCGATTGGTTGCAGAAAGAGGGCGTGAAAGTCTACCAGAACCACTACTTTCCGAGCTTGGCCAAGATCGAGCTCGGGCCGTGGGAACGTAAAGGTGGCAGCGGCGCGGTCATTCACATCGACAACCGCCATATGCCCAACGACTGTCACGTCGTCGAGATCAAGCCGGGGGGGAAGTCGGAGCCGGAGCATCACATGTACGAGCTGACGATCTACGTGGTCTCGGGTCGCGGGGCAACGACGATCTGGCAAGATGGGGGAAATGGCAAAGACGAGAAACGCAAGAATAGCTTCGAGTGGCAAGCCGGAAGTCTTTTTTCCATTCCGCTCAATGCCCGCTACCAGAACTTCAATGGCAGCGGCAACGAGCCGGCCCGCTACATCGCCGTGACCAACGCGCCGCCCATGATGCGGCTGTTTCGCGACAGCGATTTCATCTTCAACTGCGATCACATTTTTAGCGGCCGCTACTCAGGCGAGGAAGACTATTTCAGCGGCAAGGGCAAACTGTTCAATCGCCGGATATGGGAGTCTAATTTCATTGCCAACGCGCCGGACATGTTGTTGTACGGGTGGAAGGAGCGGGGCGCGGGCGGCATCAATGCCATGCTGGAGATGGCGGACAACAACACCAAGAGTCACATCTCCGAATTTCCCATCGGAACTTACAAGAAAGCTCACCGCCATGGGCCCGGCGCGCACTTGGTGATGCTCAGCGGCACCGGCGGTTATTCGCTGATCTGGACCAAGGACGACCGCTCCGACATGATCAAATGCGACTGGGCGCTCGGCTCCATGGTCACTGTTCCCAGCGACAACTGTTATCACCAGCACTTCAATTCCGGTACGACTCGAGCCCGCTATCTCGCTCTACGCCCGGGCGATATGGGCCTTTACAAAGGCCGGGGCGGCGGCGGCGAGTTCGCCGACCGCAGCATGAAAGAGGGCGGATGGCAGATCGAGTACGAGGACGAAGACCGCGAGATTCACGGGATCTTTGAAAAGGAACTGAAAGCCCACGGGGCAACGTGCAAGATGAAAGCATTCGTCCCGTGGTGCACCGGTGAGGTGGGACCGACTAGCGAACGCGATACGTAGCAGCCTGCTGAAGCAGGCTCGAGAGGCTGGAGTAGTGGAGTGATGGATTTGAAATTCACTACTCGGATGCCTGCGAATGAGTCGCTTATTGGCGTGCTCGAGCGCGGGCTTGAGATCGTCGGCATGCTCCACTTAACGCGTAACCCGCGCTAGGAGCTTTCAATAAGCGAGCTGAGTCTCTCCAGAACGTCATGGACCAGATAGGGTTTGTTGATACAATCCTTCACGCCGGCCCGGAAGATTTCCGATTTCAATTCGGGCTCCAGATAGCCGGTTGCGACAAGGATCTTCACGCCCGGGTTGAGTTCTTTCAGCTTAGGAATCACTTCTAACCCCGTGACCTTGGGCAAGCCGAGGTCCAGGAGCACGACGTCGATCTCTTCTTTGTGATTGACGTAGAGGTCAATCGCTTGTGCACCGTCGGTGGCCGTCAGTACTTGGTAGCCGGACTGGGGCAAGAGCTTTCTCAAAAGATAAACCATGGCCTCGTCGTCCTCCACCACGAGAACAGTTCCGTGCGGACTCGCATGTTTTCGATCTGACGCTTTTCCTGTCGTCGTCTCATCGATGTTCAATTTTTCTTGCGACTGAAAGATCGGCAAATAAAGCCGGAACGTAGTGCCTTGCCCGGGTTTGCTTTCAACGTCGACGAAACCGTTGTGCTCTTTGGCAATTCCGTAAACAATCGCGAGTCCCAACCCGGTTCCCTCACCGATTCCTTTAGTCGTGAAGAAGGGCTCAAAAATCCGCGCGCGGACTTCTTCTTTCATGCCGATGCCGGTATCGCTGACGACGATGCAGACGCATGCGCTGGTGTCCACTTTGACGCGCTCGCGCATCTTGTTCTGGTCGACCAGTTCCGTTCTGATAGTCAAATTACCGCCCCTCGCCATAGCATCCCGAGCATTGACACAGATATTGAGGAGCGCCTGGCTCATTTGATTTGGATCTGCCAGGACAGGTGGCAGATGGGAATCAAGATCCAAGGTAACC
The DNA here is from genome assembly GCA_005879255.1 of Deltaproteobacteria bacterium. The sequence goes on along the minus strand of VBKY01000020.1, from coordinate 5,495 downwards.
GTGATGGTTTTGGGAAACGCTTGTTTGATCAACTCGCTGAACGTCAGAACGAGATGGTTGGCGTCGCTGGGCGCTAAATGCGTCTCTGTTTTGCGCGCCACCGTTAGGAGCTGCCGCACCACCGAAGCGCCGCGCTTGATTTGCTCGTCGATGACTTTCAAACTCTCGGTGATCTGTTGGTCGACTAAAGGTTGCTTGCCGATGAAAGTAGCGTAGCCCCAGATAATATTGAGAATGTTGTTGAAGTCGTGGGCAATGCCACCGGCCAGCGTGCCGATGATTTCCATTTTTTGCGCTTGACGCAGCTGCCCTTCAAGGCTTTTTTGCTCCTCAATCGTTTTTACCAAGGCGGCGTTTGCCTGCTCGAGATCAGCCGTACGTTCTTGAACTCGCTTTTCGAGTTCTTCGTTGGCGGCCCGTAAACGCTCCTCATTATGAAGCAGCAGATCTTCGGTCTGACTTCGCTCAACGAAATCCGCCGCCTGGCGAGCCAGCAAGTCGAGCAGCGTGAGTTGACGCTCGGTGGGGCGATGCGGCTTACGGTAATGCGTCGAGAACACGCCGACGAGACGGCCCGAACGGCTGACCAGCCGCGTCGACTGAACGGCGCGCGCTCCGGCTGAGAGCACGACCTCCCGAGCGCGGGTACCGGCGAATATCGGGCTTGTGGCAACATCTTCAACGATCACCCTCTCGCCCAATTCCATCGCCTTGCCGCAGGCGGCTACGCCCTCATGGACACTGCCGAAGAATTCCAAAAAATCACTCTCGAAGCCCCTCTGCGCGACAATCTTCAATGCGCCGGATCTGGGCTCAAGTAACTGGATGTTGCCCATATCGGCATCGGTAATTTCGATGGCTACGTCGAGAATCTCGTCCATGAGCGAGCCTGCATCGTGAGTCTGTACAAGCTGCGTGCTCAGCTGCTGCAAACGCGTCATGGCTGCCAAATCAGAGACCAGTTTTTTGTTGAGCGTGGCTATTTCAGATTCGGCTCGCTTGCGCTCGGTGATGTCGCTAATTGATGCGATCCATCCGCGAACTTCGTTTTGCTCATCCTTGTCGGGCATGTAAACCACACGGACAAAGCGAGCGCCGACCCGCTCGTACGGTATTTCTTCCTCGCATTCGACGGGTTGCCCTCGGAGAACAGTTTCGACGTGCGGTCGAATGGCTTCGAAAGCCTCGGCTCCCATAATCTCGGGGATGGGTCTACCAATAATCTGCTCAGGTGTGAGGCCAATCATCGCCGCATAGGCGCGATTGACGAATGTATATCGGAGATCGCGATTGCATTGCGTCAGTAGTACCGGCGTGATTTCTGTGACCGCGCGCAGTTGGGAGCGCTGGGCGCGCAGCTCATCTTCGGCCCGCTTGCGCTCCATAAACTGTCCGACTTGCCCACCGATGTCGCTGACCATTTGCAGGAAATTTTCATCCGGTTCTCGAACCTCGCGGCTGAAGCATTCGATAACACCCAGAATCTCGTCACCCAGTTTGATCGGGAAGCCAAAGGCGCCATGCAGCCCGTCTTTGGCAGCTGCTGGTGCGCGTGGAAAATTATTGTCCGTGGACACATCAGGGATCCAGGTCGGTTTGCCAGCGCTCCAAACTCGGCCAGGCAAACCTGTCCCCGGAGTAAAGCGGCGTTTTTTCGTGTCGGCCGCAAACTCTGGCACTTGTATAGAGGGCATGTGCCACGTCTCAACGCAGTGCAATTCATTGGCAGCTCGATCGACGTTCCATATGGCGCCCCAATCCCACCCGGCCCGTTCGCACAAAACCTGGATGATTCGAGGAGCAGCCTCTTTGAGGGAAGGAGACTCAGCCAGGATACGGCTTATTGCATCTTGAACCTGAAGACGTTGTTCGGCCCGCTTAGCCTCAGAAACCACAGAGGCAAGCACCAAAGCCGCAATCGCAATGGTCCCCATGAAAGCCTGGAGATGCAGTAGAGACGCATTAGGATCTGGATGGACAAAGGGGCCAACACCATGAAGCGTACCCACTACGGCGATGACTGCGACAATTAGTGCAGAAGTGACCGCGCCGCGTTGACCGAAGCGGAACGCCGCCCACAAGAGCGGCAGAACCACTATGTATTCGGCGCTGAAAGCAGTGCCTCGTAGGAAAATCAAATAGCCCGGCAAGATCATCGAGAATAGCAGCGCGGCAGCCTCGACGACACGCTTAGGCTTCAACTCGGGATAAGGCTCGGTCATCAAAATCAACAGGAACGGAGCAACGATCAAATCCGCGACCGCGTCTCCCAACCACCAGGTGAGCCAAATGGCGGGATACCGATTCCACTCAGCGAAACCGGTTAGGGTCAAGCTGGTGACGCCGAAGGTCGCGCTCACGACAGTGCTAAGAACAGCAGCGATCAGAACAAATTTGAAAGTGTTCCTGGCTCTCTCAAAGGCTCTTGCGCCATTGGCAAAGCGGTTGATTCCCCAAGCTGCCAACAGTGCTTCCAGCGTATTACCGGTGGCAATGCCGAGCGTGGTTGCCAAAGACCCTTGCGTGGTGATGTTTACCAGAAATGCACCGAGAAAAATTCCGGGCCAGAGTCTCCATCCCCAGAGGAGAAGAGCGGCCAACGCGATGCCAGTCGGGGGCCAAACAGCGGAGGCGCTCTCATGCACATAGGCCAAGGAGAGGCCCAGCTTGCCAGTGCAGAAATAACCACCCGCGAGCGCCAAAATCGCCAGCAAAGTGCGTAAGCCCAGTCTTTGCGTAAAGAAATTTATCTTCTTCAATTATTGCTCGAAGCGAAAGACGATACCGACTTGAAAAACGAACGATGACGCTCGGTCCCGGTCCGTAGAGTAAGTCTTTCTAAAATGGCAAGCAAACCGACGATAGCCCAGCTGTTCATTTGGTAAATATTATTCACTCTCGACCAACAAATGGCTAGAGTATCGAGCCGGCAAAATGTTACACCACCTTCACACTTGTCCAAAATCTTCCCTGGTCCCTCTTTTTTCAAAGAGTAGAAATATTCTCCGTTGGGCAAACTCAAAATGCTGGCGTATCCGTCGTGGAAGTTTGCGCGCTGCTAAAGACAAAGAGCGCAACCAAAGCCGGCACAGTGCTGCACATTTAATTAATCTCAAGGGATTGGATTCCCCTGCGCAGAATTTTTCCCATTCCGAAGTCCGTCATTCCCACATGCTTTGGCGGTGGTTCGACTCGACTCACCACAGGCGATGTTAGGACTGAATCCCCGCTAGAGACGTACGGGGCTGACATCTGAGTGAGTGATTTTCAGTTGACTTGATACCCTCTCAGCTTGCTCCGGGTAGTCTATTCTCGGACGAATTTGGTTTTTCCGTGATCGCCGTTGGCGGCGACAGCGTTATTTCGGTCGCGGCTCGCGTAACGACTTGTCGGGCTGCTTGAGTTCTCCGCGGCGCAGAAGCCGCACGGCGTTTACTAACGTCCGGGCGGCGTTACGTACCTCTTCTTGAAACTCCTTGTCGTCATCTAGCTCATCGTGGCTAGTGGCGTACGGTTTGTAGTAGCCCACATAGCCCTCAACCAAGGCCGCACGGCCTGCAGGGACCAATCCCATGTCCGTCAACCAGTCCGTGAGGCTACGTCTGAGTGTTTCCACGCCGGCCGCGTCTCCGTGTACGATGACGGAGAATACGCGTCCGGCGAGATGGCGCGGGTAGTGCCATCCTTTGAGCTCCACTTCCTTTGCGCGTTGGGGATTTTTACCGCCGGTCAGAGTCGGGTCGGGGTTGCCGCCATCGGCACAGACCAGCCGATCGATCATGAGTTTCAGTGAACTCGGCGCCTGATACCAGTGAACCGGACACAGGATCATCACTCCATGCGCCGCCATCCAGCGCGGGTAAATTTCCGCCATCCAGTCGTTGACCTGCCCCATGGCATGGTTTGGATAGCACGAGCAAGGCCAGTGACACAGCGGCATGGCCGTGGATACACACGCTTTGCAGGGATAGATGACCCGCCCGTACTCCGATGCGAGCCTACTGAGATCCAGCAGGTCGACTTCGAATCCTTTCGCAGCGACGATGATTTTTTCAGCGACTTTGGTGAGACGAAAGGTTTTCGACATTTCACCGGGACAGGTTTGGTCGCTGCGAGTGGAGCCGTTGATCAGCAGAATGCGTGATTTTGACTTGGCGAGCTTCTGACGTTTTTCCGCTTGGACGATGGCTTGACGAGTGTCGAGCCATTCGCTCGGAAGCGAAAACTCAGGATCGCTGAAGCCGGGGCCGGCCGCGCGTGTGCGCGGACTTTTATGATATTCCGTGTAATTTTTCCACGCCACGTCGATAATTTTTTCTAGCTCCGGCGTGACTGCGGCGAAACTTGGATCATAGAACCGTTCTCGAGCGCGCTTGGAAAACTCTTCCTTGGCTAATTGGACACTTGCCATACCTTTTCGAACCGTTGGCTTCGGCATGATTCCTCCCAAAGAGTTTCAGTGTTGAGGGTCGCGTTTTGGAGCTTGGTCCAACTGTTGTGAAGTTATAGCGGCGCCGGGGCTCCCATTACAATCGCGATTACGTCATTCGAGCCACGCGAAGCGACGGTGACCCTTGATCGCCTTGTCGCGTTGAGCTGTCCTGCCGTTGTCAACGATAAATTTAGGCAGTAGTCTTATCGAATCACAGGCAGGAGCGGTCGTAGGAAAGGTTTAAGTGATTTCAGTCATTCACCATCTTCATTCGGCAGAAAACGCCGTTGCAATTGAAGCGCCGAAGTTCAATCGCATCAAGGCCGGCGTTTTTTTCATCATCATCGTTCTCTTGATCGTCGCCACCTACTTTTCGCCTCACATCTGGCATCATGGTGAGGCACGCGAAGCGCTGGTCATCCAGGATATCGTGAAAAATCATCGATGGGTCTTGCCGCTCCGCAACGGCGAGTTACCGTCCAAGCCGATACTCTATCATTGGATGGCTGCGTCGTTTGCGTTGCCACTGGGGCTTTCCGATTTTACCGTCAGGCTGCCCTCGGTTGTCGGCGCGGCGCTTCTAGTCTGGGTCACTTACGCTGTGGGCGCGTTCGGTACCAATCGGAAAACCGGTTTGTTGGCGGTAGCCATTCTCGCCTCCACGTTCGAATTCTGGGATTCCGGAACGTGGCAGGATGGTATTTCTGGTATCGCTCAGGCCGCGAGCTTGCGCGCGCGGCAGCATATTTGTCGATCGCTTTGGCAGTCCTCGCGAAAGGCCCCGCCGGCGCGGCTCTCCCTGTAATGGTGATTTTTTGTTTTCTCGTGCTCGAGCGAGATCTTTCGACGTTGTTTAGATTTTTCTCATGGCCTTGGGTCCTGATGGTGGTCACGATTGATTTTGGCTGGTATCTGACCGCCTACCAGCGCGGCGGCGTCGATTTTTGGCACAAACAGATCATCTATGAAAATATCGATCGATACTTCGGAGCAGCGGCGTTTCACACGCATAAAAATACTTTCTCGCAAGCCATCTGGCTCATGACCCAACTGTTTCCGTGGA
>VBKY01000345.1 GCA_005879255.1 Deltaproteobacteria bacterium | reverse complement strand
GCCTGATCCCAAGTTGATGGGTGTCGCTCTTACGCAACTCGCCGCCACCGTGCCGCAGACAAGCCAACTCAAGGTCGAAGATTTCACTGACCGGAGCCTGATCGCAGAGCTCGAGAGCGAAGGGTTTATCGCTAAGGTTTACGACGGGCGCTAGGCTAGCTAGCCTAGGCTAGCAGGCTGCTGAAAAACACTCAAAGCCGCTCGCTTGCGATTTTTTCTTGAGCTACTTGAGTTCTACGGGGACGTTTCCCTTCCGGACCGCCGGAACCACCGGCGGCTGGCCGGTGTCTTTTGAGATGTTCTGACCTTCCGGGGAGAGCAGGAATTTAACGAAATCCATTGCATCCTTCGCATTTTTGGCCGTTCCCGGCACGGTGACCGCATTCCGGACGCTGTCGCTCAAATTAACGCTGGCAGGGAAGCGGATGATATCGAGTTCATTCTTGGCCGCAACCGCCGCCGAATTATAAACCACCGCCGCGTTGGCCTTCCCTTCTCTTACGGCCCGAATGGTATCGGGCACCGAATTGGGTTTTGAGGGATCCACTACGGCGCCGTCAATGATCTGCTGAGCCAATTCGGGTTTTCCTTCGAGTGCGGCGGCCTTCTTGAGGAATTCGATGGTGCGGTTTGTGGCCAGGTCTTTTTCACCGGTCACGCGGACAAACTTGACCTCGGGTTTGACCAGATCGGCGGCCTGACGAATTTTTAGCGGGTTCCCTTTCGCGGTGATGACGACCATTTCATTGGCGGAAAAGACGACATACCAAGACGCCGCCTCGTTGCCGGAGCCGGCGATTTTGTTGTTCATCAGATCCTCTTCGACAACCGCCGGCGCTGAGGGCGCAAACACATCACAGGTGTCGCCTTTCAGGATGCGTTCGGCAAGCTGCCTTGAAACACCGGACGTCAGGTTTATTGTTATCCCCTGGTGTTTTCCTTCGAAAGCCTTCTTGAGTTCCTGCATCGGACCGGCGAGTGAATCGGCATGAAACACTTCGAGGCTCGCTGCCGCCGCTTGACCGATGGGGAAAACAAGCAGCAGCCCCCATGCCCCGATAAGAATGGTTCGAAATAGAACTCCCAGTGATAAAAATTCGCTTTGGGGATGTCGCTGTCGAAACCTCATGAATCGCCTCCCCGATCGCGTGCCGCACCCTTTTGAGATTCCGACGTAGCTGGCAAAGATGATTGGGCAACCCCGGATCGTGATTTCGCGCCGGAGCGTAGCGGATAACATCCGTGCCTGTCAACTTTTAGGCGAAACGGTTGAAGACGTTCGAGCGGTTCAAATCGTTCCAAACGGTCGGGCCGTTCCATTATTTAGGGGGCTCATGAGGGTCAGGCGTGATATGTGCTATTTGGTGATGCCCATGTGAACATACGGGGCTCTATGGCACGGCGAGCACAGGAAGCGGGCGTGTTGTGGTGGGTAGGAATTCTACGGACCTGTTGGTGAAAGCGATACGACCGATGGTCGGCTGGATCCGAGCCGCGTGAGTCGGAGTGCTTCGGATTGAACGGTCCGCTATCACGGATAAAAGGTAATGTAAAAACAACGTCGGGTTAGCTCTTGAAATGGAGAATGTCAAATATCAGGCCCGACCCCATCAGAGCCTCGGCCGAAGCAGTAGCCGATGAGCGCGACCCGCCGCGGGCGCAGCGGAGACACGGGATTGCGGTGCGACACGCGGCCGTCCTCCCGGATGGTCCAAAATGGGTTGTAGGCGATCTCCCACGTATGGCCATCTGAANNNNCGCACCAAACCGGCGTTTTCGGACCAAACCAGCCATCATCTAAGAAAATGCTTTCTTGCCGATCGCCCCGCGAGGTCAAATGATAGAGGGCTCCAGCAAATTCCAATCGAAGAGGACGTTCCATGGGCGGAACACAGCGCGCCTGCAACTATAAAGTAAAGGACTGCCCCTAAGCCCACCTTTCACAATTTATCCAGATGTCATCCGCGCGGATGATGATCGCGTCGCCGCAGCCGGCGCCGAACCACCGCGAACACAATCCACACCAATCCGGTAAAGATGAGCAGCAACATGAGCGAGCGCATAGTACTTGCCAGCGTTGAGGCATTGAGCGCCGGCCACGGAAACTTGCTCAACTGATCCGCGCGTTCGGTCATCCAGTGCCAGGCGGTATGGATCACCAGTGCAGATAAAATGATCGTCCCGATCCGTTCTGCGACGACGAACCGAAACAGGGCGTCCAGCACTGGGACGAGCAGTACAAGTACGAACAGTTGCCCAAGCTCGATGCCGATATTGAACGACAGCAGCGATGTCAGCAGATGGGATCCGGCGAATTGCAACTGCTGCCGGAGGGCAAACGCAAAACCGAACCCGTGCACCAGACCGAACCCCAGCGTGATTACCCACCGCCGCTGCATATTGGCTCCGACGATGTTCTCGAGCGCCATATAGATGATGGAAATCGCGATCAGCGTTTCGATCAGCGGCGAAAACCATAGTGCGTCAGGACCAAGGTTGTAGGCTGACGCGACGAGCGTGATTGAATGCGCAACGGTGAACGCGCTCACCGCCAGGATGAGCGAGCGCAGGCGCCGGAACGGGAGCACGAGGCAAAACAGGAACAGCAGGTGGTCGATTCCGTCCAGGATGTGCAAGAACCCCAACTCGACGAACCGCAGCGCAGCCTGGTGCCAGCGCGGATCAAGCCGGATGAGGCCCGGGTCGCCGTGGAACTCGTAAGCGCGCGTCGCAGCGCCGGGTGGCAGGAACCGAAGCGCGGTGACCGTGCGCAACCCCAATCGCTCGAGCCGGGGGTGGATCGAAAACTCCGAGCTGTCCGAGCGTATCGGATACTCGAACAGTGTGTCGAGCAGTCCCTGGTTCCAATAGAGTTCAGTGTTGTCCGGCAGCCGCGGGCCCGTCAGGTGCGCCAACGCCTCTTCGTACGACGCGAAGGATTTATCGGACGGCAGTGATGCACGGACCTCGACGACCCGTGGGTAATCGAGGCGCACCTCGCCTTCGTATAGCTCGACATTGTCGGCGATCCACAGCTTCGCCGCGTTGCTCAATGCGTCGTCAGCGCGCGCGAGATCCAGGATGCCAATGCCACGGCGCGGGAAATCCACCTCGCGCATGGCTAGTAGCGGCACGCGCATGAGCAGTTGGAGCCGCCGTCCATCCGGCTTCACGAACGCCTGCACCTGGACGTCGTTCGGGATGTCGTGAGCGGCCGCGCGCAGCGGCAGCGCACAAATCAGCGCTGCCGCCAGCGCAATGATCATGCGCCGCATGATGATTATGCAGTCACTTCCCGGCACGACTCTGTTCTCCCCAAGCTCGCGGTGTGTGGTTGAGCTTGTAACATGACTTCCGCCGTCCTAGGGTAATTGGATAAGGTAGTAACTGACAAGCAAAAATGCGGCTATGGAATTGTTCGTCAAAAGTGCGCGTATACTGACTCGGATAACCCAAAAAAATTCGCATGGCGTGAGGTTAGGGACAGCTAGTCACCAGCAGCCTTAGTTGTGGCAACGCAGCTCAGACTCGAAACGGGGGAAACCATGAAAAGCACAGCGGGAAAACGTAACTTTTTTATCGGCGCAGCCTTGGCTGCACTTATCGTCGCGCTCGGCGTCGGCCAGTCCGTGCTGCAAAACAAGGCGGACGCCCAGGGGCGCACAGTCCAGGCACCGATGTTCGAGGTCGACCCGCTGTGGCCGAAGCCGCTGCCGAATCACTGGCTGCTCGGCTGGACCATCGGAGTGTGGGTCGATGAGCAGGACCACATCTGGATCATTCATCGCGGCGCGGGGGGGCTGCACAACAACGAAAGAGGGCTCGAACTCGATCCGCCCATCTCCGAGTGCTGCCGCACGGCCCCGCCTATCCTTGAGTTCGATCAGGCGGGCAACCTGTTGCGGCACTGGGGCGGACCGGGACAAGGCTACGAGTGGCCGCAATCGAATCACGGCATCCACATCGATTACAAAGGCAACGTGTGGATCGGCGGCAACGGCCAGAAAGACGCCCAGGTCCTGAAGTTCACCAAGGACGGCAAGTTCCTGATGCAGGTGGGCCACATGGGCAAGAATGCCGGCAGCAACGACCTCGAGAATTTCTGGCGGGTGGCCAAGATCTGGGTCGATCCGAAGACCAACGAAGCCTACATCGCCGACGGCTACGGCAACAAAAGAGTGGCCGTGATCGACGCCGATACCGGCAAGATGAAGCGCTACTGGGGTGCGTACGGCAACAGGCCCGACGACGCGGATCTCGGCAAATACGACCCGCAAGCACCGCCGGCACAGCAGTTCCGCAACCCAGTGCACTGCGTCGAGCGCTCGAACGACGGCCTCGTCTACGTATGTGACCGCCAGGGCGACCGCGTGCAGGTATTCCAGCCGGACGGGAAGTTCGTGAAGGAAGCCTTCTACGCCAAAGACACGCTCGCGTCAGGCTCGGTCTGGGATATCACGTTTTCCAGGGATCCTCAGCAGCGGTTCATGTTCCTCGCCGATGGCCAGAACGAAAAGGTGCGCATCATCCTGCGCGAAACGCTCGAAGAGCTGACGAACTTCGGCGACGGCGGGCGCCAGCCCGGCCAGTTCTACGGCGTGCACAGCATTGCAACCGATTCGAAAGGCAACCTTTACACGACCGAGACCTATGAGGGTAAGCGCGTGCAGAAGTTCGTCTACAAAGGCATCGGCACGGTCGCGGCCGGGAGCCAGGGTGTACTGTGGCCGCGCTCTAAGTAAAAAAGCAGGGCGAAGCTCACGGGGTGGGGCCTGAGTCTGGATTGTGCAGGCTATGGAGTTTTAAAAGTATGCGACTCCGTGCAGCTCTCGTGGTGGAGGACAAGTTCGCAAAAAGAAATCCGTCGATTCCGAGTTCCGTTACGCGACTTTAAAGATGCAACCCGGATTCGGTTGCCCCTTTAGCGCGACCGGCCCCGGATCTTAACATCAGACATTGCTGCATCAGGACTTCGACGCACCTCCTCAGAGATCACGAGCTGCGCTTGCGCAGTAGCGAATGTGTCAGACTTGTCTTAGTTGCCTAACTTTCGAAATCCTTCTGCAACGGGCGTTGCTGTAGCTAAGTGATTTTATGTCACGGTGAGGACGAAACTCGCAGTCGTGGAGGGCTTGGCGACGTATCGTCCAGATCGCCAAGACAGATGCAAGTCGCTTGGTCTTAGGGCTTTTCTGCTGCCATCAGGCTCAGGTCGGCGGCGGGGCAGATCTCTCTTGCCCTGATAAAACCAACTTCTTTGAACGCCGATAGGTGCTCTTCGACCGTCATGAAATGCGCCGCCCGATGACCGTAGGGCAAAGAAGAATTGACGTGATCGCAAATCAAAAGACTTCCTCCGGGAACCAGTAGGCTGTAAAGCTGAGCATAAAGCTTGGGGATACGGCGCGCATGGCGGAGCTCGTGCACGGCCTGCAGCGAGACGACTAGATCGAAGTCGGCGGGAACCGTCGCAGTCCAGTTGTTCTTTTTAAAATCCAGCTGAAAAAAAACGGTCCGGTCTTTGAACCTCGCCAAGCGACTCCGGCTAAGCTCCAGCATCTGAGGCGAGAAGTCGATGAGTGTGTAGTTCACTATCTGGCAGTTTTGCAGCAATGCTTCAGCCAGAAATCCCGGTCCGCATCCCAGCTCGAAGACCGACAATGCGGCTTTCTTGATCCGCGCGGCTTCAGCGGCAAAGACCTTGAACAACTGCTGGCGTTCCGGCCGATATCTGATAATGTTATCGGTCCATTGCTTCACATAGGCCGGATCGAAGAAATCGTGGTCGCTCGGCACTTCTTTCAGACTCATCGATGCCACTTTAGTTCTCGTCTGCCGCGGATGCAACAAATCCACGGGGGCGCGTCTTTTAGTTTTGATGTTTCTCATCGGACCTACACGCTTGCCGGATTCAGGACAGCGAACTCTTTGCTGCGGGACGCAAAGTCGCCAAAAGATCGCCTCAAAATAATTTTCTTTGTCTACAGATCCCCCTTTGGGCTATAGAAATGAATACTGAGCCGAAAGCTCGGATGACTTCTCGAGGGGAACTCGATGAAAATCTCTATCTACAAATCGCTGCTGATTATCGTAATCTTGTTATTCATCATGTCGAGCGGCCCGGTGGCTCATTCAGAGAATCTTCAGGTTAATTTCGGCGTGACGTTTCGTAACGCGCGATTGGTGCCGCCGTGGATTGCCGACGAAGAAGGCTATTTCAAAAAACAAGGGCTCGATGTCAAACAGGTCAATATCAGCGGCGGTACTCAAGGCGCGCAGATGATGGTCAGCGGCGGGGTCGATGTTTCCTACGACGACCCGATCACGTGCATTGTCTCCACCGCGGGTAGCGTGCCGGTCAATGTGATCGTCGGAGGCACGCCTTCGCTGGCCTATCTAATTGTCGGCGGTCCCAGCGTCAAAACCATCGCCGATGTGAAGGGCAAGCGAGTGGGCTCGTCTGGATTGGGCCTGTCCGCTTCACGCTTGGCGTTATTGGTCGGCTTGCGCCGTTTCGGCATCGATGCCGACAAGGGGCAAGCCACTATTGTCGCTGCGGGCCAGGAGCCGGAACGGATCGCCGGGCTGAGCACCGGCGCCATCGCCGCCACCGTGATCTCGCCGGAATATCGCACGAAGCTCGAGCAGCTTGGCGTCAATATGCTCGCCGATCTGCGTACGCTGAATATCCCCTGGGAAACCTCATCGGTCATTACCACAGCAAAGAACGTTCAGACTAAACGCGACATGTTGGAACGGGTTGTGCGCGCGATCTTGCAGGCCCACGCTTTTATCTTGAACCCTGCCAACCGCGCGCGGGTTATAGATTTGACGACGACCCAATTGGCACTGAAAAGCCAACAGGACGCCGCAGCGGTTTACGACGACCTCGTCAAGTTTTACGTTTTCAAAAAACCATATCCGACCCGTGACGGATTCGCGAATGTTATCTCTGAAGTCGCGAAACAGCTGCCGAAAGCCGCGGCAATCAAGTATGAGGATGTTGTGGATACCAGCATCATCAAGAAATTGGATAAGAGCGGTTTCATCGATGCTCTGTATAAATAATCGACGCTAACAGCGATTACGCGATCTGGCGAGACCATAGCGGCGAGTTTTCACTTTTCACATTTCTCGTCGGGGTTACTTCCAGAGCTCGCGCAGGAATCCTGTCTTCTTCATGTCATCAACAAAACTGTTGTCGTAAAACGATTCCGCCGGCGTGCTCGCTGCTGCTGCGCGATCCACGAGACCGAGGTCTGCCATGAGACGAACCATCGAGACAATCGCCTCTCTCGGAATCGTCGGATCTTTGTTGAGCGTCTCTAGACCGAAGCGGTAGGCGCGATCGAGCGATTCCTGGTCGGTTTGGCGAGTGTACTTCGAAAGAATCTTCTTCGCCAAATTTTCCTGCGTCGACATCAGCCTCATCCCCTCCATGGTCGCCTTCATCAGCCGAGACACCATGTCGCGATTTTTTGCGGCAAACGATCTCCGAGCGGAAATGCCTTGCGAAATAAACTGGATGCCAAGTCTCCTATAGTCTTGGGGCCCGATGAGCTCGCGAAAGCCCTCTTTTGCCAACACGTAATTCAAAGGCAGCGAAATCATGGCGCCGTCGATAACGTCTCGGCGCATCGCTGCGGCGGCTTCAGGTTGACTGCCCATTTGCAGGATGGTGGCGTCTTTAACGCCGTGGTGATCTAGGATCATGCGAATCGCGAAGTGCGCAACGGCTCCCAGGCGGGGGACTCCGATCTTTTTCCCTCTTAAATCGTCCGGCTTTTCGATGGTCGGCTTCACCATGAGCGCGATGGTGAGCGGCGCAAGGTTGGCGACCGTAACGACGTCGCCGCCGCTCACAACACTGGAGATCACCGCCGGACCCGCCACGCCGGCCACCGGAACCGCGCCTGAAATCATCGACTGAACAATCAATGCCGATGAGCCCATGAAGACGAGATCCACGTCGAGGCCATGCTTGCGAAAGAGCCCGGCATCTTTGGCGATCATCCAAGGAAGGCTGCTGTAATTGACAACAGAGTAGGGAAATAAAACCTTTACGAGACCTTGAGCGTGCAGATGGACTGCGCCGGTGGTCAGAAAAATAACCAGGGCGGTGAAGAATCGCCTTCGGCTCACGTCGAACCTCGGTATCCAACGGAATTTTGATAAGTGCAAGAACTCGGACATTGCACCGCCGAGGCGCGGAGGGCGCGGAGTAAAGAGTTCTTGATTAATCATTTACTCCGAACTTTGCGAACACTGTACTATCCTTGAAAGTTTTCGCGGCTCGCGCAAATTTTCGAGTGGCTATTCTGATCGTACCGATCTAGAAGAGAATTCACCGCGGAGGCGCGGAGGGCGCGGAGCAATGAGTTCTTAATTAAGAAACACTCCGAACTCGGCGAACTCTGTGCCTCTGCGGTGAATCCTGCTTTTCTCCTTTGGTTGCGGCTTTGTCGCGCTGGGTCGCTGCGGTGAATGTTTCCTCACAATAAACCCCGAAGAGTTAATTTTCGTGGACCAGAGCTGATCAAGCGCGCTGGATTCGGTTACGCGCGCCCCCAGAGCCGGCTGGTCGCCAAGCGCGCGCCTTCTGATAATGCCTTTAGCTTGGCCCAGACGAGCTGGCGGTGAAGCCGGCCGCCGAGGCCGCAGTCGGTGCCTGCGATGACATTCTCGCGACCGACCAAGCTGGCAAAACGCAGAATGCGCTCCGCGACCAGCTCCGGATGTTCGACGACGTTGGTGGCATGACTGACAACGCCCGGGATGAGTATCTTACCTTCCGGGAGTTTTACCTGCTCCCACACGCGCCACTCGTGTTCGTGTCGCGCATTGGCGGCCTCGATCAAGTAGGCGCCGGCGCGTATTTGGAGAAGCAGGCTGACGATATCCTTTAGCGGCAAATCCGTCATGTGCGGTCCGTGCCATCCGCCCCAGCAGATATGGTAGCGCACGCGATCCTGTGGAATGTCCGCGAGCGCATGGTTGAGCGCCTCGACTCGCGTCGCGGCGAGCTTTCGGTACTGCGCGGCATCGGGAGGCGGATCTTCCATATCGTAGCGAGTCACAAGCTGCGGATCGTCGATCTGAAGCAGGAATCCGGCGTCGACAATGGCCTGGTATTCGGTCTTCATCGCGTCGGCAATCGCGAGAAGGAAAGCTTCTTCGGTGGGATAGTATTGGTTGATCCGCCTGGTAATGATGGAGCCGGGCGCCACGGCTGTAATGAATGCCTCTTCCGCTTCTACTTCGGCGTAGGCGGTCTGCAAGTTTTCTATGTCCATCTGGACTGCAGCCTGCCCCTTGTAGAAGATCGGCGCATTACAAGTTACGTCGGTCCAGCGTGAGCCATTTACGGTTCTGAAGGGCTGGATTCTATCGTACTCGTCGTAGAATTCTTGAAATGTTCTTTTGTCTCTGCCTTTCGCCAGGGAGCCTTGTCCCCGGGAAACACTCTCGGCGAATCCACTCAGACGTTCGTTCACGTAGCTCGACCAGCTCGACTTTGAAAGCTCGCCATCGTTGACGATATCCACGCCGGACTCTCGTTGCAGGCGCACGACCTCTAAAACCGCCGTTTTTACCCGCGCGGTCCATGCCGACTGATCAACGGATCGACCGCTTCCTTTCGCATCGTTCATCTCGAGGAGATCGACCGGCCGGGGCAAGCTTCCGACATGGGTGGTGAGAATTCTGTTAGCGCTGCGCTTCACTGATCCTCCGTGTTTCACCCCCATTTACATCTTCTTGCGCCGATTGAAAACAGCAATGACTCGGGGCCAAGTCTTCCAACACACATTCGAGCGCGACTACCGGGTTGGTCTTTAGCTTTCGCCCGTTCAAATCGTATCCCGGATGCGCAAGTAAGGGAATTTTGATCAGGGACAATTTCACACAGTCGTCGTGTAAGACAGGACCTAGCCCTTCCATGCTGCCGGATTTGGCCGCGAACACTTCATACACCCCGCTCTGTTCGACACCGTGGCCATGCTTCACGTTTTCGCAATTGCGAAAACATGACAAGCGTCAGCAATTTTGGATTGGCAATCGCGGTTGAAGATTGGAGATGGGACTAGCGCTCGAAAGAGGCGTTTTTTAATCACCTCGGCAATTTTGTTTTCTATCTATCTTGAGTGTCCAATGCCCTCTACTGCGCTGACCATCGCTTCTACCTAAAGCGGCTCATCCGCAAACACTTTAACGATTCGTTGGATTAGCCGTGCCCTTGAGTGGTTTCGTCATTACGGCATGTTAGCCTGGTTGCGCGGAATAGCTCTTAGCGTCATCAGGTTTTTTTGCTTGTGACGGTCAATTGGCTACCCGTCCTGGTGGAGAAGATGCCTTTGATGTGTCGACTATAGGTTTTTAACAGCCATATTTCGGGAATTATTTCAGATATCAATTCTCCATTATCGAAGACTCGCACCATAGAACTTTCAGAAACCACGACAGCAATACAGTTTGTGCTTTTACTGATGGAAGCGGCAGCCATGTGTCGGCTGCCGAGCCCGAGGGGAAGTGATATTCCTGCTGCAGACGCATTTATGTATCGACAGGCAGATAGAACCGTTCCGTCGTCGGCAACGACAAAAGCGCCATCCAGCTGGGCGAGTTCTTTGATGGTCTCACGCATGTTCGGGTTCTTTATGTGCTTTTCATCACCTGGATGATACCAAAGCGGGTCGAGAATGAGCGGCTTGGAAGATGCGAGAACGGTTTCCTCATCGGAGATCACGAATAATGTGCCAATTCTTCTCCCTTCCCTGCCTTCTCTCGCGATTTCCACAGCCAAGGTGATGACGTCACTGAGTGTCTGTAAATTTATGCTGCGCTCCTGAATGAGTATGTCATCTAACAAATCTACGTTT
>VBKY01000369.1 GCA_005879255.1 Deltaproteobacteria bacterium | reverse complement strand
CTATTCTCCTTCCTGCACTAAGATCGATTCAATTACTAAGACCGATTCAATTGCACGGCGGCAACTAATTTTGCTAACTTGGATGTGCGACAGAGCAATCGCCGCTGGATAATCCTGTTAGGGGCAAGGCACGTGCCAGTGCAGAATTTTAAACATTTCAGAATGTTAGAAATTGGCTGGCAAAAAAAACCGTCGGAAATTTTGTAATTGTGAGGAAAACGGCTCACTAGGCGTAGCGGATTCAAAAGTCTAGGTATTCGGCACAGCTGACCTTGCCAACGCCAAAGCCGAGCAATAGAATGCCGCATAATTCTTGACGGAGGCGCTATGATGAAAAGACTTATTCTGTTTTCCGCGATGATAATTGTATTGGTCTCTGCTCGTCCGGCGCGTAGTCAAGAGACCTTGCCGGAGGGCAATGGCAAAAAAACAGTGCAGGCTTACTGCGTACAGTGTCATGAGCTCAGCACGGTAACCCGCGGCGCATATAGCATGGAGGGATGGCGGAACAATCTTCATATGATGATGAATGTCGGCGCCGCCGTGCCGAAGGAAGAAGTTGAACCCTTGCTGCAATATTTAGTGAAGAATTTTCCCGAACGCCGCCGCCCGGATGCCGTCATCGTTCCGGGTAGTGCCAAGATCACTATCAAAGAGTGGCTTGTGCCGACGCCTGGCTCAAGGCCGCATGATCCCCTGGCGACTGCAGACGGCGCGATTTGGTACACCGGGCAGTTCGCCAATACATTGGGCCGATTGGATCCAAAGACAGGCAAAACTAAGGAATTTCATTTGCCAGCGAAGTCGGGTCCGCATGGTTTGACCGCGGACAAAGAGGGAAACATCTGGTACACGGGCAATTTTAAGTCGACCGTAGGCAAGCTCAATCCAAGGACCGGCGAAGTGACCGAATACTATATGCCGAACCCGGCGGCACGCGATCCGCACACGCCGATATTCGACAAGAGCGGAACCCTCTGGTTCACGGTCCAGGGCGGCAATATGGTCGGACGGCTCAATCCACAGACCGGCGACTTGAGGCTGGTAGCATCGCCGACCCCGAAGTCACGACCTTATGGGATGGTCGTTAACTCGAAGAATATTCCTTTCTTTGTCGAGTTCGGTAGCAATAAGTTCGCCAGTATCGATCCGAACACAATGGCGATTCGGGAATACGTCTTACCAAATCCGGAATCACGGCCGAGGCGTGTCGCCATCACCAGCGACGACGTCATCTGGTATTCGGATTATTCACGAGGGTATCTGGGCCGGTATGATCTAGCGAACGGCAAGACCAGCGAATGGGCGTCTCCTGGCGGGCCGCAATCGCAGCCTTACGGGATCGTCGCGATTAATGATGTCATTTGGTATAGCGAGGCCGGTGTGAGTCCGAACACGGTGGTGCGCTTCGACCCCAAGACGGAAAAATTCCAGACCTGGAAAATTCCTTCAGGTGGGGGCGTCGTGCGCAACGTGGATGTCACAAAGGATGGCAATATCGCAATCGCCTGTAGCGGCGTGAATCGAGTTGGTTTGGTGGAGATAGGTAAATAGAAACAAGGTTAGAGAGGGATAAAGATAGAGAGGGGAGAAACCCATGTCAGAACAAACCCTTCGAGGAAGTTGCCTTTGTAAATCGGTCAGCTACGAGGTGAGCACGCCGTTTATGCGCTTTGGCCATTGCTACTGCTCACGCTGTCGCAAGGCGACGGGCGGCGTGCGCTCGACAAACATTGCCGTGCCCATTAGCCAATTCCGCTGGACGCACGGCGAGCATCTGATCAAGCGGTTCGATTTGCCCGAGGCGAAAAGCTTCGCACGGCAGATCTGTGGCAACTGCAACTGCCCGGTGCCGCACGCGTCGCGCGACCGCCAGCGCGTGATCGTTCCCGCCGGGACGCTGGACGAGGCGCCTCCAGGAAAACCTTCCGTCCATGGTCATTGGAGCAGCCGCGTAAACTGGGTTGAGACCAACGAGTCGGAATTGCCGTGCACGGATTAATTTGGATGGATGCTGTATTCATCGGATTTCACATTGAAATAAAATCAATCACTGAAGCTGCAATTCGAATCGGCGGGAGTTTGATCGTTCGCGTTACAGAATCGTGATTTTTCGATGAGGTATATGAGATGGCAGAACATTATCACGACGAAAACGATTTGAAACTCATGCGCGAGATGCGCAAATTGGCGCCGGAAGATTTCAACGCATGGCTGGGACTCAACAATATCGTTGGCCGTGAGAACGGCGCGATCCCGAAAAAGTATCGGGAATTGATCGCGATCGCGGTGTCATGTACGACGCAATGCCCATATTGCCTAGAGGCGCATGCGAGCGCAGCCCATGCAGCGGGGGCGACACGCGAAGAAGTCGTCGAAGCTTCGCTGATAGCAGCGGCATTGCGCGCCGGCGGCGCCGGCGACGCACGGCGCGATGGCGCTCAAGTTTTTCGATCAACGAACGGAACGAGTCAAATGATGAGTTAGCCTTCCGCAATCGTGCGCAGCAGTGAAACAAAGGCGCAGCCGAGTCATTGCGGCAATTTTGATCCTTATGCCTCTGTTTTCTTGTGCCGGTCCAAGGCCGACTAACCTAGGCGTTCATAACGGCAGGCTTGCGCCATGTCCTTCGTCGCAAAACTGCGTGTCGAGTGATGCAAACGATAACACCCACGCGATTCGCCCATTCGAGCTCGCGGTGCCACCGGCTGAGGCTTGGCGCGTGGCGCGTTCCTTGATCGCGGATCTTCCTCGTACGCATCTCGTGACGGCGACCAGTGATTACATTCACGCGGAGTGTTCCAGCGCCGTCTTCGGATTCGTCGACGATCTCGAGCTTCACCTACGCCCCGCACAAAACCTAATTGCCGTACGCTCGGCAGCGCGCCGCGGCTACGGCGATTTCGGTGTCAATCGCAAGCGAGTGGAGAATCTGCGCTCGCTTCTATTAAAGCAAGGTGTGGTGCGGTGAGTGGAGCGAAAAAATATGTCGCTGCGGGCGGGTCGAAGGGTTGACGAAACATGCTGAGCTACGATGTGATCGAGTGGCGAAAGCCGCTGAAACCAAGCAAGCGCGCAACGCCTACGCCGAATGGTACGGAGGTATTGCTTCGGCTCAAATACTGCGGCGTATGCCACAGTGACGTGCACATCCGCGACGGCTATTTCGATCTCGGCGGCGGCAAGCGCCTTGAGATGAGCGAGCGCGGCATGCGCCTGCCGGCAACGCTCGGACACGAGCCGTTTGGGACAGTAATCGCGGCGGGGCCGGAGGCCGGCGACGTGCCGATTGGCGCCGACCGTTTGGTTTATCCGTGGACCGGCTGCGGCGAATGTGTGCGCTGTCGTGGCAGCTTGGACAATTACTGCATGGCAGCAAGGATGATCGGCATCCAACGCCCCGGCGGTTACGCCGATCACCTGATCGTGCCGCATCCACGTTATCTCATCGACGCCAGCGGCATCGATCCGGTCTGGGCGGCGATGTTGTCTTGCTCCGGGCTTTCGACTTATTCCGCTGTGTCGAAATTGAAGCCCATTCCGGGCGACGAGTGGGTGGCCGTAATGGGCGCCGGCGGTCTCGGCCTTTCCGCGGTCGGCATGTTGCGCGCGCTCGGCCATGAGAGAATTGTTGCTGTGGACGTCGACTGGACGAAATTAGCAGAAGCGGAAAAGGCCGGGGCCGCTGTGACGCTGAACAGCTGCGACGAAAATAGCGCCGAGAAACTCAAGCAATCAACCCAAGGCGCGCTTTACGGCGCAGTCGACTTTGTCGGCATCGCCGCTACGGCTAATTTAGTGCTCGGTGCGCTTCGTAAGGGTGGAAAATTAATTCTCGTCGGACTATTCGGCGGCGAGATTTCGCTATCGATCGCGAGCACGATCCTGCGCGCGATTACGATCCAAGGCTCTCACGTTGGCAGCGTGGATGAATTGAAAGCCGTCGTCGCATTGGCACGGCAGGGAAACATCAAGCCGATTCCGTTTGAGAAGCGACCGTTGTCGGAAGTGAGCCGAACATTGGATGAGCTGAAGGTGGGTAGTGTCGTTGGGAGAGTGGTGGTGGAGATCTAGTTGAACAGCAGACTCAGGGAACATGAATAAGATTCGTGTAATTGATGCCCTGCTTTTACCTTTTTCAAAATATCTTTCCGACCAGCGTTCGCCGAAGGAGTCTGCCCTTCGAATTAGCGTGCTTAGTTCGGGAAGGATTCTATTAGAAGGAAAGAAAGCGACCCTTGCAAGAGTAAAGAAAGCGCTCGCAAAAGCCCAGTCTGCCAGAAGCGCTGTTTGGTACTACCGTGAAAGTGGCAAAGGCGAGCCGCCAACCGAGGCAATCGAAATTGTAAAACTTGTCGTTGAGCACAAATTGCCGATCAGCCTATCCAGTAAACCGGATTTTTCAGACTATATTGACGACGAGGGCAACTCCCGCCCCAGGAAATGACGATTTGGGGTGACTAGCCCGGGATGGAGATAACACGGAATCCGGGGCAAGTTTCCCGGATTGCGTCTCACTTCATAAGGCTACGAAATTCATCATGACCGATAAAAACGACGGCTCTTGGCTTTTTAGCACCCTTGCCGCCGCGGCCGTTTTGACGGTGACCATGGGGGCGCGGCAATCGTTGGGTTTGTTCAGTTTCCCGCTCAATAATTCGACCGGCCTCGGCCTGGTGACCATCAGTTTCGCGCTCGCGGTGGGACAATTCGTCTGGGGCGCGGTACAGCCGCTTGCGGGTGCCGCCGCAGATCGGTTCGGTCCGGCGCGTGTGCTGGTCGGCGGCGTGCTTATCCTTGCGCTGGGTAGCGCGCTCACGCCGTTTATGACATCCGCGTTGGGACTCGTTATTTCGCTGGGCTTGCTTTCAGCGATCGGTGCGGGTGCCGGCAGTTTCTCGGTTTTGATCGGCGCGGTGGCCGGGCGAGTTCCGGCAAGCCAGCGCGGTTCGGCGGCCGGAATAATTAACGCGGGCGGCTCGTTCGGACAATTTGTCTTTGCGCCGTTGCTGCAATTGCTTATTTCAACGCTGGGCTGGATGGGTGCGATGTGGTCGTTGGCGATTATTACTCTTGGCGCGTTGCCGCTCGTGCGCATGATGCACCGATCGTCGCCTGTTGCCGTTTGGTCAACGCACGAGAGATTGGTAGGAACTTTGCGCAGGGCCGTCAAAAATGCCCTCGCGGACCGCAACTATTTATTGCTGCATGGGGGTTTCTTTACCTGCGGCTTTCACATCGCGCTGATTGTGACGCACTTGCCAGGTGAGGTGAACCTCCACGGATTGAGTTTCAGAAAACTTAATGCGCCCAATCTCGTGGAGAAAGTCGCTGAAGGAAAAAAGTACGATAACGGAAAGGAAATCAGGGTCGCCGCCTAATTTCTTTTTACCCACCTATTGACGAGAGCTCGAGCGCGTGGACGTTTTATCTCTACGCCATCGGATTGGGCTTTACGTGGCTAGCTACGGTGCCGCCAACGGCGGGGGTGATCGGCAAACTATTCGGCACTCGTTATCTCGCGACGCTGTTCGGGTTGACGCTGCTGTCGCATCAGACCGGCGGATTCCTCGGGTGCATGGCTGGGAGGACTCGCGTTCTCTCACTACGGCGACTATCTGTGGATGTGGTACGCCGATGCTGTGCTGGCCGCTGGAGCGGCTCTCTGCAACCTGCCGATTCGCGAGCCGCGGGCCGAACCGATCGCCGTGCCCGCCTAGATCGAAAAATAGGTACGGCCCGCATCACAGGTGGACTTTAACAGTTAATTGTTGCTGATTGTTCGGACCTGTCGCGACATGTCAGACTGTGTGAAAACCCCGCTCATGATTCACTGGTGAAATATGCATAAGACAGCTACAATCACGTCTGATGGCTACTCCAATAACTTTACTGCTTGCCCTAGTGCTGCTTCTGATGACCTTTGGGCGAGTAATTCGGCGTCCGCTGCCGAAAGGTGTCGATTGGGCGCTGGAGGTTGCTTTTATTCGGCTGGATTTTCCACCGGAGCAGAGAGGGATGGCGCAACAACTGGCCGCGGGGCTCGCCGAAATCGTCGGTATGAAGATCAAACAGCTTCGCCCGGAACATAACTTGAGCCAGATTGCCGAATGGGCCGAAAATGAGATCTATGCGAAGGACCTGATCACGCTATTTGTTGTGGCCTTTAGCGTGAAATGCGACGCCGGTACGACATTTCGAGACCTGGTTGAAAAAGTGGCGAGCAAAAAAGCCGTGCGCAGCGAACGCTTAGTGGCACTCTCGCAATGATTAAAACTGTCATTTTCGTTCTTGATGGCTTGATCCGCGATAGCGAAATTCTCGCAACGGCGTTACCTCGGCGCACGCGGCGGGTATCTTCTGTGTCGCCGTGACGAAGCCGATCACGGACAATCGCTTTTAGACCACGCCGATCACCGTCTAGATTCTCCCGCACACGACTCTTTGCAACAGCTCTTGTGGCGCGCGGTCGAGTCAGCTAGAACCGCAACTGCCATGGCCCCGCATGTTCGCGTGCGCTTGCGCTTCACGCGGGTTGCCGGGTCGTGTTCCTGGCAAAATCAGCCAACCGATGGTGTGAACATACAGAAAGAACGGTTATGAGACGATTCAAAAGCATGCTCCTTTCGGTCGTTTTCTTGCTGAGCTTGGCGGTCGTGGACGCTCGCGCGCAAACGCCGACGGAGAAACTCAGGCTCGTCTACAGCGCCATCGCCGGCTCGCAGGCGTCGTTTTGGATTCCCTACGAAGCGGGAATTTTCCGCAAACATGGGCTCGACGTCGAACTGCTCTATGTCGGTGGCGGCGGGCGCGCGGCTCAGGTCGTGCAATCGGGAGAGGTACCGATCGATACTTTCACCGGCGGGGCTGTCGTCAACGCCAATCTCGCGGGAGGCGACTTGGTCATCATCGCGAGCTCGCTCAACGTTTTTACTTTCGTTGTGATGGCGAAACCGGAGATTCGCCGGGTCGAAGAGCTGAAAGGAAAAAAGATCGGCATCTCACAGTTCGGCTCGGCGACGGACTTCGGCTTGCGCTTCGCGGAGACCCAATGGCCGATCAAGCGGCAACGCGATTTTGCCGTGATCCAGATGGGCGGCGTGACCGACATCTTGGCCGCGCTTCGAACCGGCGGCGTGGATGCCGGCGTGATCAACGCCGAGCTTGCCATCCTTGCGCGGCGGGACGGTTTCAGAGAGGTGGCGGATATCTCGAAGATGGGTCTCAGTTTTCCCACATCGTCGATCGTCACCACGCGTTCCTACATCAAGCGTAATGAAAACACGGTGCGAAAATTCGTCCGCGCTTATGCCGACGGCGTCCACTATGGCAAGACGCAGCGCGCGTTAAGTGTTCAGGTGATGAGCAAATACATGCGCAATAACGACCTCGCACTGGTCAACGATCTGTACGATCTATACGTCATCCAGAACATCCCAAGAATTCCGCGGCCATCGCCCGAGGCCGTCAAGACGGTCCTCGACCAGCTGGCGGAAACCGATCCGCGGGCAGCCAATCTCAAGCCGGAACAATTCATCGACGCACGTTTTTTTCAGGATCTGGAGAAGGAAGGGTTCATCCAAAAATTGTGGAAGTGATGATGGCTACATGACGAGCATGGACGATGTGCAAGGCAGAATTTGTGTTTTCACCGGTTCCCGCCATGGGTCATCTCCCGTGTACACAGAAGCCGCGCGGCAGCTCGGAAGTGAACTGGTAAGGCGCGGTTACGGGCTCGTTTATGGCGGCGGCAATGTGGGGCTCATGAATGTGATCGCTGATGTGGTGTTAGAACTCGGCGGGCATGTGACCGGCGTGATTCCGAATTCGTTGGTAAGCAAAGAAGTCGCGCACCAAGGATTATCGGATTTGCGCGTGGTCA
>VBKY01000368.1 GCA_005879255.1 Deltaproteobacteria bacterium | reverse complement strand
CACTATCGGCCTATCACTCTCAAATGCGACTGCGGAAACCAATTCATATTTTCCGTTGGTGAGCAGAAATACTTCGCCGACAGAGGATTCCGTCGACCGAAGCGCTGCGAGTCGTGCCATATCCGACGTGAGTTCGGCCCAGAAGCCGCCACTCTGTTGGAGGAAATCAACGACGAAAAAGAATGCTAGGTTGCAGCCCTATCATCCTGGGGGGTCCGTATATCTAAACAAATCGGACCGGTAACGAGTCTCACGATTCGGTTGATCGTGCAAAAAGTTCAGACTTAGCCTTAAGACCCTCAAGACTGATCCGGACTTACACTCTGAACTGTGCAATTAGGTCATCCTCCGGGTCCGCGCCGAGGCCTGGGCGCTGTGGAACTTCAACTCCGCTGTTCATTACGGGCACGGTCTTGGAGAACGGAGTCGCGCCAAAATCGACAAACATCCGATCGAGCGGAGATTCTTTGTCGGGTGCGCCAGATCTCAAATCCTTACTCCGGCGCATACACCACGATGCATCCACGGCAGGCCAACTCCTTCGCTGTCGTGGCCACATAGACGCGATTGTTGGCGAGACTCACCCCGAGCGAGCGCGCGCCATTCGACGTCGGTATCTGCTGCAGGCCCTTTTTCGTCTTGGTGTCGACCACCATCAAGGTTCCACCTGAGGTGGAATGGTAGTACTGGCCGAGTTTGCGATTCACCGTCGAGCCGCCGTTGCCGCCGTATCCCGTGAGATATGTTTCCACCTTGCCGGCCGCGATATCGAAAATCGCCATGTCACCGCCGGGCTTGGGAGACGGGCCGTGGACGCTGCTGCAACCCAGGAAAATGGTCGACTCCGAGACGATGGAGAGACTATGCGGATGACACCGGAGTTCGTGCAGCTTCACGAGCTTGCCGTTTTTGGGATCGGTCTGCGCCAACAATCCCTTGGTGGTGTCCGCGCGTGATACCGGGATGGCTGTGTAGAACATGCGGCTTGGCGCGTGATAGGCGGAGCGCTCCAGGTTCTCAGCGGAGTCCGAAATCGGAATCTTCGCCAGGATTTTGTGATCGGGCGCAGTCGAGATGACGCTGAGGAACGGCGGATCGTCGTTCGAATTGGCGACGATGACGACGCCGATGTCTTCGCCCATGGCCATCCCGTTGGCGCGCTTCGTTCCGCCGGTGGCGATCGTCGCCGTGATTTGGTTCGTCTTGGTGTCGATCACCTTGATCGTGCTGTCGCCGTCGCTCACCCATAGTTCGGTGCCGCCCTTGCCGATCAGGACCCCATTCGGCCCCGAAGCATCGCCATCCTTCACCCGTCCGATGAAGCCCGGTATCCGCGCGACGAATTTGTCGGTCTTGGTGTCGAAGACGATGACGGATTTGTTGGTCTTGTCGGCGAGATAGCCGAGGCCCGTCGTCTGGTCGATGTCCATAATGCCGATGTCGGTGATCGGATCACCGGGAATTGATATTTCTGCGACCTGTTTCAGGCCTCCGGCCTGCGCGGGACTAGCGGAGATCATGGCGGCGAGTGCTGCAACGATCACGGACGTGGAACGCGACTTCATCGGCTCCCTCCCTGTATCTTTTCTTGGCAAGCATTAGCGACACATTATCACGATCAGACGACGCATCACTACAGCAGAGAGCAACAGAACCGGCCAGGGTCAAGAACCGGCCAGGTTCAGGTCTTGCAATACAACAAATAAGGTCGGAAGCACGGGGGCAGATTTTCATTTCTCGATAATCTTCGCAGAGCGCCCCATTCGCTCCTTCATCGAAGAATGCCGTTCGATTCGTGTTTCAGGCCACGCGGTTGCGTAGCGGACGGACTGTGAGCTGCATGCCCATGGCCTTGAATATCAGAAATCGATGATCCGCATCGTTCCATGATCAGATCGATTTGGCGATGTTTTCCGATCGGCTGGGACATCGCTGGTCCGACGTATCGGAAAGAGCATGAAGCGGTTAGCGACTCGGTTGCAATCTTGGGCGCGAAACTTTCAGCGCGTCCGGGTTGGCGACGTGGCTGGGTTCGCCGCGAAAATAATTCAAAATGTTCTCCACTGACATGGTGGCGGCGCGGCGAAACGTTTCCCTGGTTTGCCATGCCATATGCGGTGTCAGAACGGTTCGCGGCGCGTCGAGCATCGGATCGGTCATCGAGACAGGCAAGGGATCGCACAAATCCATCGCGGCTCCGGCGAATCGCTCCGCCTTGAGAGCGTCCGCGAGATCTTGGCGATTGACGACGCCGGCGCGAGAAATATCGACCAGCAGAGCGGTCGGTTTCATGAGGGCTAAGCGCGTTGCGTTGACAAAATTATCCGATAACGCGCTGTAACGCAGGTGGACGGACAGAATATCGGAACTCTGAAAGAGCTCTTTTTCGCTGACGAATCGAGCATGCGCTGCGGCGGCGCGCTCGGGTGTGAGGGTGGGCCCCCACGCGATCAAATTCACGTCGAAAGCCGCCATCCGCGCGGCCACGGCGCTGCCGATGCGGCCCAAACCTAAAATTCCGAAGTTGCTTCCGGCGAGATTGAATCCCGTAACCGGCTCCCAGCTCCGCCGGCGCAACGCGCTGTCCGCGCTGATGATATGACGCGCCAGAGTAAGCACAAGCCCGCAAACGTGATCGGCCACCGCCGGGGTCGAGACCGCGGGAGTATTCGCAACGACGATTCCCAATCGGGTCGCCGCTTCGATGTCGATGCGATGAGGGCCCGTTGAAGCGATCATCTCCAGATCGGGCAACTGGCTTAAAGTCTCTTCATCCAGGGCAGCTCTGCCGCGAAATTCTAAAACCGCGCGGGCGCCGCGCAATCTGCGGATGAGGATTTCTCGGGGCGGATCCAACTCGTTGAATATTTCGATGGAGCCGAGAGCTTCTAACTTGCTCAACTCACCGCCTTTTTCGATCTCGCCTTCGAGATCACCGCAAACGACGATGTCGGCCATGTCATTTCTTAATGTGCAATGGCAAGAAATTTTCAACCAAATAAACTTGTTTGAACCGAACCTTGAACCGTTGGACGTTTGAACGGAAACTAGCCAGATATCGATGCATTCAATCCATAAAACCGGCGCGCATTGCCGCCGAGGACAGCTTCTTTATCCGCTTGCGTCAAGTCGCTGCGCGACAACAGTTCGGCGATCTCCCTGCGGCATTTCTCGGCGTTGAAGACTTCGTGGGGAAAATCGCTGCCGAATACAAACGCCTCGCGCCCCGCTTTCTGAACCGCGAAGCCGAGGCCGGCATCATCGACGTCGAAGCCGACGTACATTCTCCCTTCGCGAATTTGCCGCCTGAGATAATCGCTCGCCTTCTCGCCTTCCTTCGGGCCGCCGACCAATTCATTGTGAAGATCCACCTGCAAGTGAGCGGCGTGATAGGATCGGTCGAGCCGATCGATAAAAAACGGCACCCACGTCGAGCCGCCCTCGAGAAAAGCGACGCGAACTTTCGGAAACTTGTCAAAGATGCCGTGCGCCATGATGCCGGCGGCTTGAATGGCGATGCCGAACGGATGACCAAGGGCGTGAACCGGATAGTAGGTGCTAAACCCATCCATGCCAAGGTGATGCAAAGAACCGACGTGCACCGCCAAGGCGCAGCCGAGCTTTTCCGCTTCCTGGTAGATCGGCCAGTACACTTTCGCGCCGAGGTGATCTTTGATTCCCTCGCCGTTCGACGGCAGCATGCCGCCAACCATCCCAAACTCGGTGACCGCGCGATGCAGTTCCGCCACTGCAGCCTCGACGTCCTGAATCGGCAGCAGCGCCATGCCTTTCAGCCGGAAGCTCTTGCTGGTGAACTTTTCGTAGAGCCAGGTGTTGTACGCTCGGCAAGCAGCTATGGCCCAATGCTCGGCGACAAACCGGCCGACGGCCAGGCCGAATGTCGGATAGAGCACGCTGCGCGATATACTCGTCTCGTCCAGAAACCGCACCCATTCCTCCGGCCCGGGGTTTTCCAAGCCGACGCGATTTCCGTCGGGACGCAGATAGTGAAAATGGAGATGATCGAGCACCGGAAAAATCTGCGACGAGCGATTCCCCGCCGGCATGTATTTGGCGATCGCTTCTTGATCCGCAATATCGTTCACATGACCATCGGCATCGATGATTTCCATGGCAACTCCTCAGAACATTGAAACGCGAGCTTTGTCATGCGGGATGGACCGCCGCCGCCACAGCTCGCAAACATGTCTCGTAACGCCCGGCCTCGTTTTCCGCCCAGATAAAGATCCGCAGGGGACGCTCGAGATTTTCGCAAATTCCCCTTAAGCGCGCGCCCTGGTCAGATGCATGAGCACGCGATCCATAGGGGGTAGGTCTTGCAATACTACTCTGCCGTATCCTAACTCGAATTTCGAGCTGTTTGAGCCTGCGGCTCACCATCGCGTAATACACTCCCAAATGTTTGGCGATCGCGTGCAGCCGATAGCCGTCAGCGTCGATGAAAAAAATTTTCTGTCGAACGGCTGCCGCGGCCGGTCAGCTGGAAGACCGCTCCCGAATTTCAACGGATCTGAAAGATTTCCTTCCACGTTTTCTCATACTTCGGAAACTCTCTCACGTCGTCGATGGTCAGCATGTAAGGTGTCGCAGGCCGGATTTTTTCCAAGGGTTCCACTTTGGGATGAGCAGGAGTTTCGCCCGCTTGAGCATAAACCTTCTGTCCTTCTTCACTGACGGCCCAGCGAACCCAGAGTAGTGCGGCGTTGGGATGTGGGGCTCCCTTCATTACCATTACAGAGCCGCCGACTTCGCCCACACCTTCCGTCATTAGCGGTTGAATCGGAGCGCCTTTTTTCATGCGCATAGGGAAATGGTGCGAGTAGCAAGTAAAACAAATGGCGCGCTGACCGGCCATGAGGAACTCGGTTAACTGCGAATGCCCCCGATGAAACTCCACTTGATTGGCGGCGATTTTCTTGAACAGATCGATCGCCTTTTCATCGTTATTGTATTTTCGTTTGGCAAATCCGACCAGCATTTGGTAATCGCGCGGCTCGCCCATGATGCTATCTTTCCATTTAGAGTTCGCGAGCTCCTCGTAGCTTTTTGGCTCTTCGCCTTTCTTGACCAGATTGGTGTTCCATCCGGCAATGTAGAATTGCGTATCCGTGGCGACCCAAAGGTCACCTTTCAACTGGGCCGGATACGCTGCTGCCTCGGGTATGACGACGTGCTCGACGATTTTCAGGTCCAGGATCTGCGGCAAATAGGTCAGCGCTCCGCTTATGACGTCGGCAATGACGCGTCCTCCCTTCTGCTCGGCGAGCACTCGTGCGATCAGCCTATCGCTCGTGGCGTCGATATGATCGACCGTCACGCCGGGAAAGCGCTTCATGAACGCAGGCGGAATAACCGACATCGTCTGCGGGGATAACGGCGCATAAAGCGTAATCTTTCCTTCCTTTTTTGCCTTCTCATAAAGTTGATCGAGGGAATCCGCTGCGGCCGCGAAAACCTTACCGGCAGAAGCGCCGCAGATAATGAGAGCCAAGGCGAT
>VBKY01000367.1 GCA_005879255.1 Deltaproteobacteria bacterium | reverse complement strand
CAGATCGGCCTGACGATTCCGCCGAATGTGCTGGCGCGGGCGGATAAGGTGATTAAGTGACCGAGTGGCAAACACACTGCTACTTTCCCAACGCTTTGAGCGCCGCTCTACTTCGCTGCTCGGGCGTGGCCCCACCCGCTCGGAAGGGCGTTCGCCTTTGTTATCTTGGAAAGTTCCTTGAGATATCGCTCGGAGCGCCCGAGCTTGTCCTTCTTCTTGCCGACAAGCTCGCCGTCATGTTTGTGGACGTTTTTCCAGCCGAATATTTCTTCAGCGGTGGTGGCCGGCGACAAGGCGAGAGAGGCCATGAACATGGTTGTTATTCTAGCGCCGGATTGGAATCATCGTCACGCATGAACCTCGAGGCACTCTCGCGCAAGCTGTTCTCCGCCGTGGATACCGGCGTGTCCGCGCTGCGCGCGATCGCGCGCGGCCGGCCGGGCGAGGAAGGCGGGCGCTTCGTGGAGCTGGACGGCCGGCGTTGGGCATCGGACCTGGCGCTCTCGCGCCAGTTCCTCATGCGCGTGCAGGAAGCGAAGTGGAACCGTGACGACGGCGGCGTGCACTGGCGAGGGATACCCAACATAAAGGACCCCGTCGATCTCGCGCTCTACCCGCTGCTCCTCTGGGAGCTCAAGCCGCGGACCGTGATCGAGATCGGCTCGTTCCAGGGCGGAAGCGCCCTGTGGTTCGCCGACCTGCTCGACGCGATGCGAGTCGGGCCCTTTCACGTCCATTCGTTCGACATCGATCCGGGCCGGGTGAAGGTGACGGACGACCCGCGCATAACGTTCCGTCGCTGCGACAGCATGGTCCCGTCGACGATCGACGCCGAAGTCCTCGCGAAGGCGCCTCACCCCTGGCTCGTGATCGAGGACGCGCACGTGAACGTGAAGGCAGTCCTCACGCACCTGAACCGGTCGATGCGGTCGGGCGACTATCTCGTCGTTGAGGACACCTGCTACATCCGGGAGAAGCACGAGGCGCTCCGGGAGTTCGCGCGTGCCCATCCTGGGCAGTTCCAGGTGGATACGCGCTTCACCGACCTGTTCGGTTACAACAGCACGTTCAACTTCAACGGCTATCTGCGGAAGCGCTAATGTTGGCCGGGTCGTGCGCCGGCTGCGGCACGCCATGTTGTCATTGGCCGAGTTATGGCCGCCGCGCACGCAAGGGTTTTGGCCTGGTATAATGAACTGCATTACAGCAATGTTTTCCAAAGCATTCTCGAACGACGGCGACTTGAAGTTGACGGAAAATTAAAGGATCTATGTCCAAAGGCCTTGGAGCAGTTTGTTGCTGCGTACGATCGGCTCAGGTCTGGCAACGAAGAAGACTGGTCTCAGGCGTTGCTATCCTGCAGAAGAATCCTGAAATCTTTCGCTGATGCGGTGTTTCCTCCCCGAGATGAGCCCCAAGAGCGATCGGACGGCAAAAAGCATAACTTGACCGATGATAAATACATAAACCGTCTCCATGCCTTTGTTTCCGCAAACGTGAAAAGTGAAACGTTTGGCGATGGCCAACTGGGAATCGCTCAGGATTTTGCCTGCTGATTTCTTCGCCATTGGCGTGACGAGCCCTTCGGCTGTTTCCCTCGAATCACGATCCAAGCGAGACGATAGCCGCACCCCAAACAATGGCCATTCACAGCTTGGAGCGGCGTATTGCGTCCTGGCTCACGCAGGACAACGCCCGCTTGACGCCACCAAGCAGGTGCCACGCATCCTCGTAACGGGTCCAATCTTTGCGGGGTTTGTGACTGTTGCCTACGGCGTACTTACCGTCAACGGGAAGATATACGGAAGCGACCGTGCGCAAATGAGTTAGCGGAATGACGTACGCCCTCATTACCCGACCGCTTCTCATTGCCCAGAGCGCCACTTTGGCTCTCTTCACCTCGCCGTTAACATCAAAACGAACGTATTCTCGGCCATTCGGTCTGAGTTTATAGCCCATGAGCATTTGAATCGTGCAAAGCACGCCGTTCACGACCACTATTTTTAGCGATCTCCAAGTGCGGTATGGCGCGCTTGGTTGAACAGGAAAGATATACGGCGTCACCTGATTACCTGAACGCCTAATCTTGTTTATGACAGCCCGAATGCTCGGCGGATACTCTAATTTGATGATGCGAGGCTCACGGCGTGACGAACGCTTACGTTGGCGTTGCCTGCCGTTGATACTTAACTCATTCGCAAGTTGTGCAATGTACTGCCTCGTGAAACCGAACTTGTTAGCGATGTGCTGGTAAGCGAACCGTGGATCATTGAGCATCGAACGCAGCCGGACGAATGCTCCTTTGCCGTGGAAGTGGTCAAACCGTTGTTGAAGGCCATGTGCTGCCATGCACTGCCGTGCACTGCGGTGTTAAGTGAGCAGAGAGAACATTTCAAATTTAACTTTTTGACTGGAGCGGTGTTTGTTGTGTCTGGCCTCGCTTTCCGCAAAGCTCAAGAAACAGCCTATAGAAGGAAGAGATAGGTCGGTCTTCTTCTCGTTCGTGGCCTGCCTTGTCTCGATACAACAGTGTGATCGAAATTCGCCTTTTGTGCAGCTCAACCAGCTCGAACTCGCTGGCGTCGAGATAGGCACCTATCGTGCGCAAGGTATTCGACACACTGTGAAAATCCGCAAGGCGACCCGCGTTGGAGCGCTTCGCTCGCCCGGCTTGGGACAGTTCTTCAACGTCTGCCAAGCCTAAAGCTAATAACTCCGCGCTGGAACCACTGCGTAATCGCCGGAGCCACTGCCGTACCTTCGAACGGAGCGATCCGGTCTGTTCAGGCAAACCCTGAATGACATAGTTATCTGCAAGGTGCTTTAGTTCAAAGACACTAATATCTCGGGCTTCAAGCACCTGGCCAATCGCTCTGAGATCTTCATCGTAACGTCTCGCAGCCGCCATATCACACCTCCGGTCAATAGCCCTATCATACTAGTTCGACGGCTAGGCAATTTGTCCGCGATAGTTTAGCGAGTAAATGAAACGTCGGCGTCTGCTCTCAATGAAGTTCACAGCTTTGTCTTCATCTTCTTATTCTTATCGGTTTCGACTTTTTCCGGCGACAACTTCTTTAGCACCTCGTCCTGCGAGAAGGATTGCCCGGCGAGCGGCCCACGATGACAGTGATAACCGCCGGGTTTCCGGTTGTGATGGCAGCCGTAGCATCCAAGCCACTGCCGTGAGGATACGCGGGAACTGTTGCGCAGAGAAAAAGCGCCAGGCCAAAAGCGAGCTGTACGATTGCTAGAGCGTATTTCATGGCGCATCCCGAGGGTGGAATGCGCACCTATAACGCTGCTCGTGGCGACGAGTCAAGCTTGAAAATCGTAACGCGGCACTCTCGGCGAACCACTAACAAAATCGATTCGAAGCGTCGTTCAGTTCAATCTCAGGCTAAAAATCTGGTTTTTCCACTCGACGAATCCCTGTCGCCCTCCGTCGTAAATCTCACTTTTCTCTAATACCGCCCGCGTGATACATAACGAATGATGTGTGCAATCAAGAAAGCTGGTGTCTTATCAATCCTGCTTGTAGTGGTGCTGCTTGCTGTTGCAGTCATAGCCGAGGCGCAGCAGCCCGCAAAAATCCCGCGTATCGGTTACGTGTCGGGAACTGGCGACGCGACTAATCAGGGGCCGTACGTCGAAGCTTTGCGCCAAGGGTTGCGCGATCTTGGTTACGTTGAGGGAAAAAACTTTGTGATCGAGTATCGCGGCGGTGGGGGAAAGGTGGGCCTTGCGCCAAGCCTCATAGCCGAACTCGTGCAACTCAAGGTGGATGTCCTTGTCGTCCCAATTCTGTCAGCGATCCGCGCAGCCCAGCAGACGACCAAGACGATCCCCATTGTCATGGTGGCTGGTGGAGATCCAGTCGCGGATGGGTTGGTCGATAGCTTGGCGCGCCCGGGTGGAAATATTACGGGACTCGCAACACTTCAGCGCGACTTGAGCGGGAAGCGGCTGGAATTGCTTGCGGAGGTGGTTCCGCGGCTATCGCGCATCGGAGTTCTTTGGACCGCGGACAGGGCTACCGCTTTTAAAGAGTATGAGACCGCGGCGCGTGCTCTAAAAATACAGCTTCAATCCCTAGAGGTGCGAAGTCCGAACTTTGATCTGGAGGGATTATTCCAAACTGCGGCCAAGGGACGCGCGCTGATCACGGTTACGAGTGGCCCGGTCTTCCGTCAACAGAAGCGAATTGCTGATTTAGCCATAAAAAACCGACTGCCTTCGATGTACGAAGGAAGTACTTGGATAGAGGCCGGTGGTCTCATGTCTTATTCAACCAACGAATTGGAGGTTTATCGCCGTGCCGCCACCTACGTAGACAAAATCCTGAAGGGAGCCAAGCCTGCCGATCTGCCGGTGGAACAGCCGACAAAGTTCGAGTTCATTATCAATCTGAAAGCTGCAAAGCAAATCGGCCTAACAATTCCGCCGAATGTGCTGGCAAGAGCGGATAAGGTGATTAGATGACGGAGATCAGAGGTCAGAAGTCAGAGATCAGGAAGAGCACTGTTCCTAGCACTTTGCTCTTTGCACTTAGCTTTCTTTGCGCTTTGCTCTTTGCGCGTAGCTTTCCAGTCGGGGCGCAGCAGAAAGTTCCCCGGATCGGATTCCTGATTATCAGCTCTCCTTCCGCCGCCTCGCCCCGTGTTGAAGCATTCCAACAAGGACTGCGGGAGCTCGGATATGTGGAGGGGAAAAACATCATTATTGAGTATCGATCTGCCGAAGGTAAGTCCGATCGGCTACCGGCGCTCGCTAGCGAGCTGGTCGGCCTCAAGATTGACGTTTTGGTTGGAGGCGGGGGGAACCAACTTGCCCTCGCTGCGATGAAGGCCACAAAAACGACTCCGATCGTGATGACGAATTTCGCCGATCCAGTCGGGAGCGGATTCGTCGCGAGTCTCGCCCGGCCCGGAGGAAATGTTACAGGATTGACCTCGGTGACCTTTGACTTGAGTGGAAAACGATTGGAGCTGATCAAAGAAACTCTTCCCAAAGTGAGCCGCATTGCCGTCCTGTATGATCCAAACGACCCGGCTAAAGTCGTCGAATTCAAAGAAATGCAGACCGCTGCGCGCTCATTGGCGGTACAACTACAATCCCTTGAAGTGCGGCGCCCGGAAGACTTCGAGAGCGCATTTAGAGCCGGAAGCCGCGATCGCGCCGGAGCCCTTATCGTGCTGCCGACAACCGTAACCAATACTCATCGAAAACCCATTATCGATCTCGCGGTCGGAAACCGTCTACCGGCGACCGGACCGGGAATTTGTCGAAGCCGGCGGCCTGATGGCCTATGGCACCATCTACGCTGACTTGTGGCGCCGCGCCGCCACATACGTCGACAAGATTCTAAAAGGCGCCAAGCCTGCCGATCTGCCGGTGGAGCAGCCAACGAAGTTCGAGCTCATCATCAATCTCAAGACGGCGAAGCAGATCGGCGTCACAATTCCGCCAAACGTGCTGGTAAGGGCGGATAGGGTAATTCGTTAGCAAAGTTCGTGAGGGAAGAAGAGGAGCGACATTAATGCAAGGAAAATTCATTATCTGGCTATTGGCGACTTTCTTGTTGGCCGGTACTTCTTTTGCGCAGGCGCAACAACTCAAGGTTTATCACGTGGGTGTCCTTGTGGTCGGCAGTGCGGATATTCCGCAGATAATGGGTCTACGCGATGGACTTAGAGAACTTGGATACATCCAAGGAAAAAACCTTGCCTTGGATATTTCGGCTAAGGACACCTACGAAGAATACCGTCCTCTTGTTAAGAGCTACAAAGAAAAGAAGCCGGACTTGCTCGTTACGATCGGCGGCA
>VBKY01000396.1 GCA_005879255.1 Deltaproteobacteria bacterium | reverse complement strand
ACACGGGTTGGGAACAGAAATGGGATCAATGGGTTTCGGCGGCGAAAAAAGAAGGCAAAGTGGTTTTCGCGGCGGCGCCGGATCCGCTCATGCGAAAGCATATACCAGAAAGATTCACCGCCAGGTTCGGCATCAAAGTGGAATATCTAGCTGGCCGCAGCAATGAAATGACGGCGCGCCTGCGCTTGGAGCGTCAAGCCGGCATCTACTCGGTGGACGTGGTTACCGCGGGGGTGCAAACCATGGCGACCTCGCTCTATGCGGCAAAGATGCTCGATCCGCTCAAGCCGCTGCTGATCTTGCCGGAGGTCGTCGACGGTTCGAAGTGGAAGAGAGGACAGCCTTGGTTCATCGATCCGGAAGCACAGTACATCCTGCGTCTATTCAACACGGCGAGTTCGCTATTTTTCATGAACACTCGGTTTGTCCAGCCGGGCGAGATGAAGTCGATCAAAAATTTGTTAGAGCCAAAATGGCAGGGTAAGATCTCCGTATTCGATCCCACCGATGCCGGTACCGGCAGCAATACCGCGGCGGCGCTTTACGTCCAGTTTGGCGAGCCATTTTTAAAAGCCTTGTTCGTCGACCAGAAGCCGGTGTTTAGCCGCGACAAGCGCCAAATGGAGGACTGGCTCGCCAGAGGCACTTACCCAATTTCATTCGGCGCGCGCAGCGAAGAAGTAGACCGCCTGCAAAGGGAGGGTTTTCCGATCGTCAAAGCAGCGCCTGCGGACGCGATGGACATGCTCACCGGCGCTTCGGGTTTGCTCGCGATCATCAATCGCGCGCCCCATCCTAACGCCGCGCGGGTGTTTCTCAACTGGCTGGCTGCGAAAGAAGGCGCCGAAGTTTTTTCTCGGGCGCAATTGCACGCGACCACGCGAACCGACGTGGATGAGTCTTTTTTGCCGTCCGATATCGTGCCGCAGCGGGGGATAAAATACTTTGACAGCTACGACTGGGAATTTACCCTTTCGACGAAAGAGAAGGTGAGAAAACTCCTGGGAAAATTATTGAAGCGACAGTGATGGAACAGGTCGGCCAAATATTTTACTTTGACCACGCTGGTTGCGGCGTGGAACCATTAAATGGGGTTTCCAAAGGGGGCGAGCATCCCCTTTGCGATCTTTTAAGAGCGTCGGGGTCAATACCCCGCCCGCGAAGTGGCTGCGTTTATTTAGCTCCGCTGCCGGGACAAAGCATCGGGCTAGCAATTCCTTCTTATGGCGCAAACGGTTCTTGAGTTTTGCCAAGTCGTTAAGCGTTTTGGCTCGGTCAGTGCGGTCGATCAAGTAAGTTTCTCAATTCAATCCGGCGAGATCTTTACTCTTCTCGGACCGTCCGGTTGCGGCAAGACAACGACGCTTCGTTTGGTAGCGGGTTTGGAAGAGCCGGACGCTGGGGAAATTCTGATTGGCGGCAAAGCGGTGGCGGCGCCTGAACGCGGGTTGTGCCTGCCGCCGGAAAAACGCCAGTTGGGCATGGTTTTTCAGTCCTACGCGATCTGGCCGCACCTCACGGTTTTCGAAAATATCGCGTTTCCTTTGCGGGTGCGGCGAGAATCCGCCGGTGTGATCCGCCAGAGGGTTCATCACGCGCTTGAGGTCGTCGGCCTCGGCGGCTTGGCCGATCGCGGCGCAACGGAGCTTTCCGGCGGACAACAACAGCGAGTCGCCTTGGCACGAGCGTTAGTTTACGAGCCGGCGATTTTGCTACTCGACGAACCGCTGTCGAATCTCGACGCCAAACTGCGCGAGCAAATGCGCGTCGAGATTCGCGCGCTGCAAAGAAAGCTCGGGCTGACGGTCTTATACGTTACCCATGATCAGGCGGAAGCGATGACCTTGTCCGACCGTATCGCCGTGGTGAATCGCGGACGCTTTGAGCAGATCGGCAACCCGGAAGAGGTGTATGAAAAACCCGCGACGCCGTTTGTCGCGGAGTTTTTGGGGCGCACAGTTAGTATCGAAGGAAAAGTCGCCAAGAACCACGCTAATTGCTGGATCGAATTTCGCCAGGGCGCGGGGCGGAGCGCGCTTTCCAGCGTGGCCGGTGAAGCTCTCGCGGACGGCGCTACCGTCAGAGTCATAACCCGACCGGAGGATATTGAGATTCTCGACGCCGGTGGGCTCGCGCCGAATCAGCTGGTGGCGAAGATAGAACAGGTGGCTTACCTCGGCGATCGTTTCGAATATCACGTCCAGACCGGCGGAGCGTCGTTTGTCGTGTCGGCGCCGAAGAAGCAGCGTTACGCCGCCGGCGACATTGTTCGTCTTGCCCTCGATCCGGCGCGTCTCAATATTCGCCCGCTTTAGCTTCAATCAAGATGAAGTCGCCCGCCATCACTCTGTCGTCGCCGGTGATTCGCTTTCGCCTCCGGCCGATCCGGATCGCCGAGCTTTCATTCCTGGTTTTTCTGATCGCGGCGATGGGCACGCCGCTGCTTTTCTTGCTTACGGGTAGTTTCAATCTAGCCGCGCCGGGCAAGCCGGCAGTTTACGGCTTCGACAATTGGTTCAGGGCGTTCACGGACCCGGGGACGTTGAGCGCTCTTTGGATGAGTTTTTTGCTTTCCGTCGTGCGGCTTATCCCGGCGATGATTCTTTCGGTGATGTTCGCGTGGCTGATCGCGCGCACCGACATGCCTGGCGGCAAGTGGATCGAGTCGGCGTGTTGGATCGCCTACTTCGTACCGGATTTCCCCTTGGTGCTGGCGTGGATCTTGCTGCTCGATCCCAACTTCGGTTTTCTCAACACGCTGGCGAAGAGTTTGCCGTTCATCGACCGGGCGATTTTCAACCCGTACAGCTTTTGGGGCATAGTTTGGGTGCATACATCTACCGGCGGCATCTGGTTCAAAGTGATGCTGCTCGTACCCGTGTTTCGCAGGCTGGGCGCGTCGCTCGAAGAAGCGGCGCGCGTTGCCGGAGCCAATACCACGACGATGCTCTGGCGCATCACGCTGCCGGTGTTGGCGCCGATGATCTTGGCGGTGTCGGTGCTGAGCTTTATTCGCGGTCTACAATCCTTCAACACCGAACTCTTGCTCGGCACGCCGGCCGACATCTACGTCTACTCGACCAAGATTTATGATTTCTTGCACCGCGAACCGCGCGCCTACGGCGAAGCGACGGCGCTGGGTTCGGTGTTTCTATTTGTGCTCGCGATACTGCTTTTTTTCTACTGGCGGTGTCTCAGCGGCAACAAAAAGTTCACCGTGGTTACCGGCCAAG
Organism: Deltaproteobacteria bacterium; assembly: GCA_005879255.1. Next base: position 2,363 of record VBKY01000396.1, on the reverse strand, counting down.
GCTATTCAACGCTGCGCGTAAAACTCGGCAAATGGCGCTACGTCGCTTTCACCGGATGTCTGTTTTATGTCGGCGTTATGATGCTGCTGCCGGTCACGTTTCTAATAATCGGCTCGTTCATGCGGCGCTATGGGTTCTTCAATATCACGTCACCGTTTACGCTGAATCATTGGCACAACATGCTCGCCGACCCGATTTTCCTCGTCGCCCTGAAAAACAGCTTGATCATCGCCAGCGTCACCGCCATCGGCGGCATCCTGCTTTATTCGGCGCTCGCTTATTTGCTCGTTTCGAAGCGCACCCTTACCGCGCCGCTGTTGGAAAGTCTTTGTTGGATTCCGCATGTGCTGCCGGGAATTCTTCTGAGTCTCGGCGTACTCTGGCTTTTTCTCGCGACGCCGCTGCGGTTTTTTCTTTATGGCACGGTTTGGGGCATCGCCTTCGCGCTGATTCTGGCTGACAGTCCAGTGACGACTCAAGCCTTCAAGGCGGGTCTGTTGCAATTGGGCAGCGACTTGGAAGAGTCGGCGCGGGTCAGCGGCGCTTCTTGGGCCTATACCTACCGGCGCATTCTATTGCCGCTGTTGGCGCCCATCGCCGCTGCGGTGGGCCTGATGAACTTCGGCAGCGCCTTGACCAGCATCAGCACTCCCGTGCTACTGTACAGCCACCAGTCGCGGCCGTTGGCGATCTTGCTGCTCGAATATAGCTTCACCGGCGAGCTGGAACGGGCCGCGGCCCTCGGTTTATTAATTACGCTGATCATCGGCGCGATGATGCTCATCGCTAGAAAACTGGGATTGCAACTATCCGGCAGTGATTAGGGCAGGTTTCACGGCGATACCTCGGAGAGAGCTTAGATGAAACGATTGATCATGTTTATGTACGTGCTGGTCGGCTTCAGCAATGCGTGGGCACAGACAAAAGCGAGCGATAAGGAATGGGCTGCCGTCATTGACGGGGCTAAGAAAGAAGGTAAGGTCGTCGTCGCCGGCTCTCCCGACCCGGTGATGCGCAACGACGTGATTCCCAAATTCACCGCGCGGTTCGGCATTCCCGTCGAATTCGTCGCCGGGCGGTCGAGCCAAATCGTCTCGCGCGTCGAGACCGAACGCGCTTCGGGCATTTATAGCATCGATCTCTACCTCGCCGGCCCCGACACTTCGGCCAATGAGCTCTACAACGACAAGATGATCGACCCGCTGAAGCCGCTTATCGCCATGCCGGAGGTGGTCGACGGCTCGAAGTGGAAGACGGGCAAAGTATGGTTTGCCGATCCGCAGGAACAGTTCGTTGTGCGCGCGTTCAGCAGCGTGGCGAGTTTGCTGTACATCAACACCGAGCATGTGAAACCCGACGAGCTGCGAAATATCAAAGACCTGATTAATCCCAAATGGCGCGGCAAGATCTCCACCGAAGACCCTACGACCACGGGCGCGGGCGCGAATATGGCGGCGCGGTTGTTAACACAGGTGGGCGAAGAGTTCGTAAAAAATCTCTACATCGAGCAAAAGCCGGTGCGCACGCGCGAACGCCGACAGATGGCCGATTGGCTGGCGCGAGGTACGCAGCCGATTTGTCTCAACTGCCGCGAAGATGACGTACGGCCGCTGGTCAAGGACGGCTTTAAAGTATTGGAAATTTTTGAACTGAATGGCGTGGCGCCAACCATCAATGGCTCACCGTGGATGTTGACGGTCGCCAACAAAGCGCCGCACCCGAAAGCGGCGCAGCTGTTCGCTAACTGGATTCTCTCCAAAGAAGGGTTGGAGACCTATGGTAAAGGTTACGGCTCGGCTACGCTGCGGACAGACGTCGATGAGTCGTATCTTAACCCCGGCAACTTGCCGAAGAAGGGCGTAAAGTATTTCGATGATACCGAATGGAAATGGATCGTCGGCGGCCGGCACGAGTCGCGGGACAAGGTTTGGAAGATACTCAAGACGCGCTAAGTGCTAGTAAAGAAAAGTCGTTCAAGGTTCCGTGTTCAAGGTTCAAGGTGCAGGGCTGCACAACCCGGTGCCCAGGGACTTTGAACATTGAACTTTGAACGTTGAACCCAGTGACGCTGGGAGAAGGGCAGGACACATCATGGCCAAGAAAATTAAAATTCACTACCGGGCGCCGAGCCACGTGCCTCTATGGAAAGTGATGGAGGAGGGCGGCTTTCTGGAAAAGCACGGTTTGGAAATAGAAATGGGCTCGCTAGAAGGGCAGCGCAAGCGCGCGACGGAAGGACTCAAGGCGGGGGAGCTCGACGTAGTTTCCGGCAATCATCACAACCTCTACGTGCGCAAGGCGCTCTACGGCGATCCCTATGTGCACATCGCCCAGAGCAACAATGCTTGGCGGGAAAATTATCT
>VBKY01000395.1 GCA_005879255.1 Deltaproteobacteria bacterium | reverse complement strand
CTGGCAGCGAGTCAAGCTTAAAAAGTGTGATGCTCTTTGAACAGTTAGAAAAGCGTTGAAGGCTCGTTCAAACTAAATTTTCGTGGTCCGAATATTCTTGACAGTCTTTCCTCGTGTGATATTTGTCGGCTCGTAATAAGCCTCCCCCATCGTTGAGAAGGCTTCTGATACGACGTGAGGCCAACAGGAGGAACGCGAACCGTTCCTCAGAGGGGGATATGAACGGAAGAGTTTAAAGCCAGCTGCTCTGGTGACCCATTGCCAGGGTGTGCTGGCTTTTTTGTTTCAAGAGATTTCCTACGCGCCTGACTTTTTGACCTCAAATCAAAAACTTGGCATCCAGGTCAAAGACATCTTCTATACGCCAGGCGGACCGCATGATCGTGCAATTATTGTCGAGGCCGAAGGTCTGGAGCCTATCAACAAGTTCAGGTCGAGAATCCAGTCGTTAGGTAACGTGCTTCTTTGTACTGGCACATATTCTGCGTATTCTATTTGGACACGGACGTCAGAAAGGGGGTGAACGACTCATGGAGCTTTTAAAACGTTTGTTAGTCGAGGAAGATGGTCAAGGTTTAGTTGAGTACACTTTAATGGTTGTTCTGGTAGCCTTAGTCTTCTGGGTCGCGATTAAAAATACCAACATCGGTAGCCAGTTGGCCAGCGGCTGGAGTAAGGTCACCGCTTGCATTGCTACGCCGTCGGCGTGTACTTCGTCTACTTAAGCCTCTTGGCTTTTTGATCGTCGAGTAGCGCGTGAAATAAAGAAATTTATTTCACAGGAAAGTCTTTGCCTCTTGCAACCTGCCTTCTAATGACGCCTTTCGCTGACCTTAGAAAACGGGCAAGCCGGTATCCTGCGTGATGCCGAAAGAGGTTACCGATCAACCCGCTTTCTTCGTTAATTTAAGGTAATTTGTGCGCTCTGGGCTAATCGTTGGCGAAAATCGATTTGCCGGTTCTCATCTGATATCTCTTTGACAAGGCCCTCAAGAAGTTCTGGAAGTCGCGTCCTGGGAAATTTTTCAACCGATTCGCCGAGAGCCTTTGCTTGCTTATGAACAAATAGTGATGCGAGCAGGGCCATGACATTCGTAACCTCGGCAAGCTCATTGATTATACGCTGAAATATCTCCGGCGATACCATCTCTCCCGCCGCGTCCGCTACAATGGGCGTGACTCTCGCAATGTTGGATTGGACCGCGACCGGTTTCTCTTCTACTTCGTCCACAGGTTCATTCTGAGCAGCTGTGCTGACATCTTGCCCCTCGATATCCGCCAAAGCTTCTGCCTGCCTGAAAAAGGAAGACATCTCGCCGATCCCTTTCGTCAGCCGTTTCAACTGTGACTTGAGATCGTTTATCTCCGCATCTCGGCGTGTCAAAAGCTCCTGTTTGTCTTTCGCCATGCCTTCAAATTGTTGCACCGTGGCAGCCAGCTTTTGTTCCAGCTCCTTGATGGTCGAGTCTTTCTGGCGGGTGAGTTTTTCTTTCTCCTTAAGCTCGGATTCGAGCGCTTGGCGGGAAGAATCTTTTCTCTGGATAGTCTCCTCCCTCTCTTTGAGCTTAGCCTCCAACGCAGCAATGTCTGCTTTGCGATTACAGACGAGGTGCTCGGCTTGCCGGGCCTCCTCTACCATTGCTTCACCTGCCTTCACCGCTGCCTTCAGCTTACCGATCCTGTCCGCAACAAGTTTCTCGAGCCCTTCCATTTCATGGTTTAAACTTAAAGCATTAGTGCTTTTTACTCGAGCCAAGGGCATAGAATTGATTTTGCCCCACTGTAAGGTGTCCTGTATTTTTAGCTTCAGAGAGTTATAGACTCTGCTCATAAGTCCTCCAATGTTCTCTTTCATCATCTGTTGTTGATCGGGAGATCTCCGCAACCTGTCCGCCGGTCACTGTTCTCGTACGATCCGCATTGACTAAGAAGGAAGAAGGATCTTCTGTCCGACGTATAAGTAATGTGGATTTTTCATTGTGGTTTTATTCGCTTGGTAAATGTTTTCCCATTTCATTGCATTTCCGTAATAGGCAAGAGCGATATGGCTCAATGTGTCGCCGACGGCCACGATATGTTCCCGCGACCCCTCCGCAAGTGTAGAGCCAAACGGTTTTGCCGCTGCCATAGCCGGTTTTGTTTTCTCACCGGTAAGCGCTGATTTCTCTTTAACAACGGCAGGACCCGATGGAGAGCGTTGGTCGTCGCGCTTCGCCACGATGGGTGTAGTTTTGTAGAGCCGGTCGATAAACCCAGAGCTATCCAGCTCTTTGATGAAGGTCAGGTCGACAAAGTCCTCAGGCCGCGCTGCGGCGGTTTTGGGGTTTGTTGCAGCTATTTCCCGTAGCATAATCCCGATTCCGCGCAACGTAGGATACGGTTTCTCAGCCGTTAGCCTGAGCCCGATATCCTCGTAAACTTCCGTCAATACTTCGGCGTTGTTGGTTTTCAGATATTTTGCGAGGATGGCCAAGGACTCGGCGCGGTGGGTTTTGTAGTAGTGGATTCCTTCGACGTAAGCTTTCATCGCATTGCGGACCAAGTCGGGCCGGGATTTGATTAACGCCTGAGTCGTCGCCAAACCGGTGTGTTGGTACTCGAGCCCAAGCATCTGAAGATCGGCCATCAGCGGAAATCCCATGTTTTTGGCCCTCAGAGTGAACGGCGATGACAATATTGCGCCCTGGATCTTTCCGCTTTCGAGGGAGGCAACCATGGCCGGCATGTTGCCGGCCTCCAGGATCGCGACGTCTTTTTCGGGTGTAAGACCATATCTTTCGAGCGCGTAACGCAAGGCGAAGTCAGTGGAGGAGCCATAACGCGTAACCGCCACTGTTTTCCCTTTCAACTGGTCTGGTTGCTTGATGTTCTTGTCAACGTAAAACTTAAACGTAAGTGTATTGATTACTCCCGCGATCATGACGACGTCCGACCCGCGAAGGCGACTTTGAAGCACCCCGGCGCCCGCCATCTGGGCGAAGGCGACATCTTTGGAGGTCAGGCTTTGCACGGTCGTGCTGCCACTTTCGATAAAAACGAGCTGCGCATCGAGGCCGTATTTACGAAAAAAACCGCGTTCGTGAGTAATCCACAAAGGCGCCATGTTGGCCGAAAGAGAGCTGTAGGCGATCGTGACTTTCTCCAGCGGACGCTCTGGCACGCTCTCGGCAGCAATAAGCGCAGTGGGCAGGAAGAGTATTAAAAGCAAAGCCAAAATCAGCAACCAACTATCGCTTCGTGCGTATTGAATATGCATTTTCTTTCTCCTTCGAAGATAATGCGAAGATAATGACTCACGCTACTTTTCGACCGAGACGCAACATCGCCGCTCTGAGGCTTGAACGCATGCACTCCAGAGAACGGGCCAAGTCGCCAATTTCGTCACGCGACGTTACACACTCTCCGCCGACTGACGTTTCGAGGTCGCCCCTCGTTATCTGATTGGCGATTTCGGTTAGGCCGACGAGCGGTCGAACAATCCAGTGAACCAGGAGAAACGACAGAAGTGCACCGCCAAGCGGCACAAGTGCAATGATCCCGAGAATTGGAACGAGCGCGCGTCGGATCTCTGCTTGTACGGCATCGGCCCAAAAGCCCACATGCACGATTCCCATTTGTCCCTCGAGGATCGGCACGGCGGTTTCATAGACACCTCTTTCCGCCAATGCTAATTCTCGTTGTTGGACCTGTCGCTTAGGGCCCGGAGAAAGTTCTCGTCGAAGTTCGTCGGGAAAAGCTCCGAAAGTATGAGCAACGATCTCTCCTTGACCATCTTCGACAAAGACGTAAGCCACGCTGTCGAGAAGCGTATACTTTCTTGCGAGAGCGTGAATCGCGAGAAGATTTTTGCTGGCGAGATGTCCTGCGGCCGCATCACTGAAATTGGTGGCTATCGCCACGGCGCGCTTCTGGAGTTGATCACGCAGCGTGGCATGGGTGAGCTGATAGACCGCGGCAATCACAAGAATGCCCAAGACGAGCATCACGCCTGTACAGATTCCACCGACCTTCCATTTAAGGCCGATACGTCGTGACTCCTGATTCATTTTTCATTCCTTTATAAATATAAAGTGTACTCACATTAGCGTTTAGGGTAGCCATTTTCGCTTATCATGGTCTTCCGGAAACGGCTCTCTTCGTTTGACGCAAAATTTCACCGGTAACCCGCAGTAAGGCCTCCCTCAAAAGCCAAATTAGGTTTTGACACCTGGGAAGTTCGGTCATTCCCCTATCCTCCTCGACGCGATTATGTCGATCGCGAAGCTCGCAGACCTAACCCGTTTGTTGTTCCGGTGATCGAGAAGACGTCAAGGGCCTGCGCAGTAAAGACTAGTTTGCCGTCACGAAGATGGTGCGAGAAGGAACAATTTGTAATTTTTTCGAGTACTTTTGTCAAGGCGCCAAAGAAATCGCCTCCGCCGGGTTGCATTGAGGAAATCCATTGGCACGTCGCTGCTCCGGAGTTTTCTGTAGAACTCTCGCTTCACAATGATTCCATACCGGAACAGGGCGGACCATATGGAGGGAATAGAACAAGACGACGGTATTGCGATTCTCGTAGCATCTCTAACTACCAGAAAACACGGGACAATTTTTAGCTTTCCACGACTTTGCCAAAACAATAACCGGCAACAATTCGAATCCATCCACGAGTAAGAAACGACGCCAATTCAGAGGAAAAGGTCTGGTCTTATTCGCTATGCTATTCTCGATGGTAGGCGTACGGGGGCAAATCAGATCCGCCAGCAAACAGGGTGCACCGTTGGAGCAGTCACCGTCATTATCTCCAAACGAAAACCCAGCCGCCGTGGCTCAACACCGACGCGGTATTGAAACAGGTAGGTGGGAGTAAAGCCTTCCACGAGTTTGTCCTGTCAGGAAACGAAGAAGCCCTGGAGCAATTTTATGAGTCCGGTCGCCAGAGTCCGGTGCTAGGAGGAGAAGAATTCGTCGAGCGGATAAGAAAGCCGCTAGGGCAGTTAGTCAAAGAGCATCCACGTTACCAACGGCGGGGGGTGCAAACGAGTGCGCAGAACGTAATCCGGCGAGTAGCCGAGAGCTACCGAATATCCAGAGAGGAAGTTGTTCAGGGAGTACGGGGTAAAGAGAACGAGGCGCGGAAGGTGGCAATGTATTTGGTGCGGCACTGTTGCGATCAGACGCTTCGGGAGACGGCGAGGCTGTTTGGACTGGGAAGTTATAGTGCGGTGGGCTGGTGTTGCCACGGCGTACAGACGAAGATGGAGAAGGAGAAGGGATTTAGAGATCAAATTGAAAGGTTGGTGCGGGAGTTCTGTCAACAAAAGACTTGACCCCTTTCGGACCCTCTGCAGCGAAACGCCCTGATCCCAACGAAAGAAAGAACCCGCTCCAACCCATTCGGTCGGTGCCTTAATCTAACCTTTGCGCTATCGCAAAGCGGGCACAAGACAGGATTACCGCGCGTCATGAGGATGAGCGTAGCGCCAGGAATAGGCGGAAACAACGGTCTTTCCAGGCAGCCACTTTTCGGGCTATCGAAGGCTTCAACGTATCGGTTTATAGTGGCAAAGATCTAGCCTGGTTAGTGGAGGAAACGACGCGCAATAGCGCCGGACCTGATTAACAAGGCGTGGTGCAGTGGCGGTGGACAATCACTTGATGACCTTATCCGCGCGGTAAAGCACTGACTGCGAAATAGTCACACCGATCTGCTTTGCTGTTTTGAGATTGATCACCAGCTCAAACTTCATTGGCTGCTCTACAGGAATCTCGGCGGGCTTGGCTCCCTTTAAAATTTTGTCGACGTAACGAGCG
>VBKY01000749.1 GCA_005879255.1 Deltaproteobacteria bacterium | reverse complement strand
ATCCGTCCTGCATTGCACTCATGGGTTCCGGGGAGATTTTCTTGATAGCGTCTACGAGCGTGCGGTAGAGGGCTAGTCGCTCGGCGAGGTGAGTGGCAGCCGGCTCATCGAGCGCATTCATACCGACAACGGAGCGCTCAAAAGCATTCAGCGCATGCTCAAGCTCCGGCACCGCCGGTTCGGAGACACCGGCTACTTGGATCGTCAAGCCGTTGAGGGCTGTCGCCACGGTCCTATCGAGGTCGACCACCGCCGCCTCCACCACACGCGGAACGCGTGGAGTAGCGCGCGACTGGCGCGCGAGCGAGAGCAAAAGAACGAAAACGATCTGAGCATCACCGGTAACTTTCTGGATGGCGTCTAGTTTGAAATCGCCCAATTCAAACTTGGATGACTCGATGAGCCCCTGAGCGTCCTGTACTTTCTGCGAGATCCGTCGACGCCACGAATCCACATCGTTGTTAGTCACAGTCGGCGTCGCGCTGCTCGTTCCCGCGCGGGCCAGCTCCGCCAGCAAGCGCAGCATCTCAGCCAGCCGCGCTCGCAGCGCGTCTTGAGCACGCACCGGCCACAACAGTTGCTCTACGATGCCGAACACGATGAGCCCGAAGAATACGCCGATCAGGCGATCTCGGATGACAGTGGCGCTGCTGGCCGGGCCAAAGTCCTGCAGAACTGCTTTGTAGAAAGCGAGGCCGATCTGGTAGCCGCCATAGGAAATACGTGGAGTGCCGAAGTTCACCCAAGCCGCAACCGCAGTACCGGCACCGAACACGAGCCAGAACCCTCCGATCGTCTCTACGTTCGGAAACACCATCAGACCGCCGACCGCGGCGCCGCCAAAACGCAGGATCCCTTTCTGATTGCTGGCACCGATCGTTGACAGCGCCACCACGAAGCAAGTGATGACTGACGTGTAGATGCCCGGATAATCGAACCCGATAAAGACCACGTAGCAAATGAAGGCTGCCACTGTGCCCTTGATCGCAAAGCGGACATACTCGGGATTCTCGAAGGCATCCGGCAGAAACAGGCTTCGTTTTTCAGCGGGAGCGGAGTCTGAGTGACTGAGTTCCTCAGAGTAGCGAGGCACCGCCATAGCGATCTGGTCCAGCGTCCGTTCGATATCTAGCAGCGGAAAGGGCGGCGGGGCGTTCTTTTCATCGGCGAGCGTTACCCAGTCGTCTGGTAAGCGAAGCTCGTTGAAGGCGCGCCGCATCCGGTCGCAGCTATCCGCCACATTCAGGAGACGCTCATGAAGACGTGTTTCGTGCAGGAGATCTGGAAGCGTTTCAAGCGCTAGCGCTGAGGTGACCAGACGGTCTGTGAGCGTGATCAACGCGGAGAGTCCCTCATGCCGCTTGTGTGCCCATACGTGAATCGCCGCTGCGGTCTTAAGGAGCGCAAGCGGCCGCGACATACCTGCGATCGCAAAGGATCGCAGCGAATCGCGCTCGGGCACCGCTACACGTTGTCCACCGAGTCGGCGCAGCGTCTGCGCAACCCTATCAAGTCGCGTGGCCAGCTCCCTTTGCAGTAGCGTTAAAGGATCTCCCCGCGACAATAGGAGTTGCACGCCGAGATTAACGGATAGTCCAAGCGTGACGCACCACCAGATCCAGAGAACGAATTCGACCAGCACCTCTGGACTCGGCGGGAGAATATCCGGAAGAATCATCACGAGCGCCGCCGGGAGACCAATTGCGGAGCCAAGCGCGCCGATCGTTAGCACGCGCTTGAGAAACAATCCGCCGAACAGAAATGCAACTAAGAAACAGAGACGCAGCCACACGATATCGAGTGAAATTTTCCAGGCAATAAGGGCTAGGCCCAGACCGATGGTAACGCCAATCACCGCCAGGATGGATCCGATTAACGTGGCGGCCGTATCCTCCTGCGTGATCAGGTACATCACGATCATAACCAGCAGCCCGTGGGGAATGTGGTGGGTCAAGATCGGGATTGTTGCCGCGAGACAAGCCAACGTGAGCCGGAAGGTTGCACTGCCTCTTCCCGGGGTCGACGCGAGCTCGCGGCGGAGAAACTCAAGAAGGGCTGAGGGACTCATTGGGAGACAGCGCGCCAGGTGCCGCTCACGGTCGCTACCGCCGAGGCGCCGATGCGAAAAGAGTCGTCTGGATTGTCGACTTTTATGCGCACGGGAAAGCG
>VBKY01000019.1 GCA_005879255.1 Deltaproteobacteria bacterium | reverse complement strand
AAGCTGCCGCGGCGAGCGCTGAAGGTAATCGAGCGGCCCATTCCGAAACGCCGAACATTTTGTAAGACGCGGCGACAAGCCAGTAGTAAGCGATCGGCTTATCCAAAACGACGGTGAAGTTCTGATACGGTGTGACCCAATCATTGAGTAGCAAAATTTCTCTGGCCTTCTCGGCATTGCGCCCTTCGTCCGGCTCAAAGAGCGCTGACGCGCCCAAGTGACCAAAAAGCACGACTCCGCAAAGGAGCAGGAGGACGCCAAAGAGAACCCGGTCACGAAGGCCATAACGCGCAACCGTCTCTCCGGCATCGGCGCGCTTAGCGATCGTTTCATTCATGGAAAGCGAAGCGGCGATTGACGCTACCTTGCTCGGCCGGGGAGCCTTCAAATGTGGTTCAGAGCGCACTGAAATTTTCGCCCCGCCGGAACGCAGTGACTTCTCGCCGGCTTCCAGCACTTCGAGAACGCGCAAGGAGAAGGCGCCATCTGACACAGGCGGGTGACCCTGTCGGATGCTAGCCAGAAAATCGTCTACAGCAAGCGCCAACGGCTCTTCAGCGGTTAAGCCTGATAGCGTGCGTTCAGCGATCATCTTCGAAGGAATAGTCGTCGGCGGGTGCTGCAAATCGACTTCTCTCGAGTGTTCCCCAACGACGTAGTCATACAAGGTCACCGCGCGCTTTTCGAATTTTCCCTCATAGACCAGCATTCTTTTGCTGCCGATCGCAGTGAGCCTCGCAGTGTTCTCCGGGAAAAGCCAGTTGTGATAAACGAACGCCGACGCGCCATCGGACATCTCGAGAACTGCCATATTGAGATCTTCTAAATTCGATTGCAGATAACGATACCCGTGTAGAGCGATGCTCCGCGGCGCGCTTTCCAAAAGGTACAGCAGAATAGACACATCGTGCGGCGCAGAATTCCACCATACGTTGGAATCGCGCTTGATCCGCCCCAAATTAAGACGCTGTGAATAAATATGATGAACATGACCGAGCTCGCCATGAGCAATAAGGTCGCGAATTTTCCGGATCGCAGGGTCGTAAAGGAAAGTGTGATCGACAAACAGAGCCGTTCCCCTTGATTGGCTCAGGCCGACGAGCTCCCGTCCTTCCTGCACGCGGAGCGCCAGCGGCTTTTCGATCCATATATGTTTGCCCGCTTCGATAGCTTTGCGCGCCAACGAAAAATGCGTCGCCAGCGGCGTCGCCAGGATGACAGCCGCGATGTCAGGGTCAGAGAGAATATCGTCGAAGGAGGTCGTCGTAGGAATATCAGGGTAGGTCTGGTTGATCTCGGCGCGATGGGCCGGATGGATATCGCAGACGGCTTTCACCAAGCTTTCAGCGCTTTCAACAAACTTCGGCAACAACTTTTTTCCCCAGTAGCCGGCGCCGACGAGCGCGACGGAAACTTTGGTCTGCATGACTTCACCTGTACTCTTTGATGCGGAATTCAGGATCCGTTTGCGCCCTGATAAACCGGCCAAGATTCCAAACATTCGAAAACGCGATCAGCGCCAACAAAAGCGCGGCTGCGCCGAGACCCCACCGGTCAGTAATCGCTAGCAGCACGGCGACCGCCAGAGAAAAGCACTTCAGCAGACGGAAACGCCCGATCCAACGCGCCGGCCCGCGCATGGCGAAGGGCAGCGCGGCAAGATCTCTGAGGACAAAAAAAACTCGATTGAGTCCGTAGTGGGACTGACCCGAAATTCTCGGCCGGTCAACGACTTCGACTTCAGCGAATTCGTGCGGCCGGACGCCGAGGGCGGCAGGCGAGAAGCGATTCATAAAGCCCTCGGGCACGAATTTCCCGTCCAGCACTTCGCGGCGGTAGGCCTTGAGGCCGCAGCCGCAATCGTGGACCGGTACCCCGCTGACGAATCGGATCAGACTGTTGGCGATCTGTGAGGGCAGCAGCCGGCTCCAAAGCTTGTCGACGCGTTGGCGTCGCTGGCCCGAGACTACCCGATAGCCGTTCGATAGCTCTTCGAGCAGCGCCGGGATGTAAGCGGGATCGTTTTGATAATCGCCATCGATGGTCACCAGCACTTCGCCGCGGGCTTTGGAAACTCCCGCCAGCAAAGCCCAATTTTCTCCGACGTTGGTTTCCAGATCGACAAAATGAAAGTAAGGGTCGCGGTTTTGAATCGTTTTCATGCTTGCGAGCGTGCCGTCCGCGCTTAGATCGTTAACAAAAATGATTTCGTACGGTTGCTCCAGGCGAGTTAAGACTCTGCTGATATCCTCGTACAACGGCACAACGTTTCCTTCTTCGTTATGCATTGGCGCGACGACCGAGATCTTGATTCCTGACACGGACCTAGTAATCGCGCGCGGAAAAAAAATCTCTCACGGCGCTGATCACATAATCGACTTCGTCGTCGGTTAGTTCGGCAAACATAGGCAGGGCGATGTTTTGACTCGCGTACCGTTCCGATTCCGGCAGTGAATATGGCGGCAGGCGGCGCGCTATCCATGCTTCATGTTTATGAAGAGGCAAAGGATAATAGATTCCCGTGCCGACTCCGCTTGCCGCGAGGAATTGCCTGAGTTCATCACGGTGGGGGGTTTCTATGACGTATTGATGATAGACGCTTTGCCGGTCGGCAAAAGCCGGCGGGGTTTTCACGGGCAGGTTGCAAAATTGATTTGTATACATCGCGGCGATTTCGCGCCGTCGCGCGTTGTCCTGATCCAGGGTTGGGAGTTTCGCTCGCAGAACGGACGCCTGCAATTCGTCGAGACGGCTGTTCCAGCCATAGATCTTATGGTTGTATTTCTCGCCTTGGCCGTGCACCCGCAGCAAGCGAACAGTTTGCGCTAAAGCATCATCGTTGGTCAGTACGACACCGCCGTCGCCGTAACAGGCCAAGTTCTTAACCGGCCCCAAGCTCATCGGCGTAATGCTGCCGAGACCGGCGGCGCGTTTACCGCGGTAAGCGGCTCCCTGGGCTTGAGAGGAATCTTCCACGACTGGAATCCTATATTTTGCCGCGATCTGACAGATCGACTCCATATCGCAAGCAAGCCCAAGCAGATGCACTGCAATAATTGCTTTTGTCTTGGCAGTGACCGCGGCTTGTAGGCTCGTCAGATCCGGACCGTAATCTTCAACGGCTTTGTCCACCAACACCGGCGTCGCGCCGCAATATACGATCGGTTCAATCACAGGGGCGGGCGCGTGAGCCGGCAAGATCACTTCATGCCCAGGCCCGATGGCGAGTGCGCGCAGCGATAGGAAAATCGCGTCGGTGCCGGAGGCGACCCCGATTGCGTGTCGAACCCCGCAATAGGCCGCAAACTCTTGCTCGAATGCCGCCAAATTAGTCCCGTTGAGCAAGCGCATGGAGTCGAACGTGTCAGACCAGTGGTGGCGCAATTGAGCTTCGATCGAACGATATTTTCTCGTTAGATCGAGAAGGGGAATAGTTCTTAGCGGAGCGCTTGCCGAAGTGGTTTTGCCAATATTACGCATGGGAGTCGTATTGCGGTCAGCCGAAAAATCTGTGTGCTTGTTTTTAAAGGATAGAGGCGGGTTAGATGTCACGGGGTTTCTCCCATCGCCGACCGTGCTCTTCGAACCGTAATTAGGCGTAATACTTTGGCCGCGCGATAGCAACAAGATCCGTTCACCCTGCGGCGGGGGCCTCGCACTCCAAGACCAATCACAGCATAAAGGAACAATAAAGCTTAAACGGTTCAAGATTTTCTTTGGAAAAGGCTCCGAAAACTCTCGCGTTACGCCGTTAGAGAGTTGAGCTTTTGACCGATTACAAAGTTGCGTTTCCATCAATTGAAACATAAACCATTTTTGGCGCGATGTGATGCGCAAACGTTGCCGTAACCTTTCATCAACATTGCAAATTTGAAAGGATTCGGGAGCGGTCCAACGGATGGAGGAGAGAATCGCACGGACAAAATTGATAGCCGACCTATGAAGCCGAGCGTAACCACGAGTCTCACAACAACCGCACTTGTCATCGTTTTTTTTGTACGCACCACGGTTCCGTGATAGATTACGCTACGAATATGGTCGGAGAGGAGTTTCCATGCCCGATATTCGAAAAAGATGCTTTTACCTTTTAAGCGCACTCGCTTTTGCCGCGAGCTTGATATGGTCGAACTTGGTTTCCGCGCAGGCCGAGTTTTACAAAGGCAAGACGATTACCGTGATCGCCGGGACCACCGCCGGCGCGCTTTACGATCAGTGGTCGCGTTTGTTGGCGCAGCATATGGGCAAGCATATTCCGGGGCGGCCGGACATGATCGTGCAAAACATGCCGGGCGCCGGCCACATGATCGCGGCGAACTACCTCTACAACAAAACAAAACCGGACGGATTGACGTTGATCGGCTCGATCGTGCCGTCGCTTTACTTCGATCAGTTGATCGGACGCAAGGAAGCGCAGTACGATTGGGCCAAGTTTGTCTGGATCGGTTCGCCGGTACAGGGCGAGTACCAGATGTATATGCGCGCTGACACGCCGTACAAGACGATTGAGGATGTCCGCAATGCCAAAGAGCCGCCTCGCTGCGGCGCGCAGGGAACATCCGATACAGCCTATTATTTGCCCAAGTTATTCGAGGAACTGATCGGGACGAAGTTCAACCTCGTGCAAGGTTATCCCGGCGGGCCGGAGATCGATCTGGCGGTCGAACGCGGCGAAATTCATTGCCGCGCATTTACGATCGAGGCGTTTTTGTCGCGCGAGCCTTACCACACGTGGCGCAAGAAGGGTTTCGTCCGCAACATTATCCAGACCGGCAAAAAACGCGATAGCAAGTTGCCGGAAACGCCGACCGTTTGGGAGCTGATGGATAAGTACAAGACGCCCGAATCGAGCCGGCGTCTGGCGAACTTGATGCTGGCATCGGGAGGGCTCGGACGGCCGATGCTCGGCACGCCGGGGATTCCGCCGGAGCGTGTGAAAATCTTGCGCGAAGCATTTGGTAAAACCATGGAGGACAAGGAATTTCTCGCCGATCTCGATAAGCGCAAGTTCGATCTCGATCCGGTGCCGGGCGAAGAGCTGGAGAAGATCGTTAAAGACGTGATGAACCAACCTCCTGACATTATCGCGCGGATGAAAAAACTCCTGGGGGAATAGCGCGGCATTGCAGGAATTCGGTCGCTGCGCCGGATTAACCGCGGCAAGGAAATTATCCTCGCCGCTGTTTTATTCAGCGATACAATCCGTCGATATAACCGGACTTATCTAGTTCTTCGAGAAAGCTCGTATCCATGAAGTCTTTCGGGTTGGCGGTCTTGGCCGCCGGTATGCGATCGCTGACATCTTTGAAAATCGTTTTGAAGCTTTCCGGATTGGGATAGGGTTTAAGCTTCACCGTCTCACGGAGAGTTTGATAGGCATCCTCTAGCAGCTTTTCATCTTTGGCCTTCCGATACTTCACAAACGCGCGTTTCGAAAGCTCCGGATTAGTCCGGACGACGTGGATCGCATCGACGTAGCTTTTCACCATTCGCCTGACGATGTCACGGTTCTTTGAGATATAGCGCTGCGTCGATACCAGTCCGGTCCCCTGATAGTAAATATTCAGCTCCGCCATGTTCAGCAAGACTTTCATGCCGGCTTGCACCGCCGCCAGATGGTCTGGCGGCGTGAAACTTGAGGCGTCCACAGAATTGCCGGTTAGAGCAATGACGCGCGCGGGCGTGTCGCCGATTTGCAAGAAGGTTACGTCTTTTTCACTGAGGCCGTAGCGCGGCAACATGTTGAGCACGCGCATGTGCGACGCCGCACCGAAACGTGAGATGGCGATCCGCTTACCTTTGAGTTCCTCGGGGGTTTTGATGTTGGGCCGCACCACCAGCCGCTCGTCAAGCAGCTCTTGCACGCTCACGAGCATGACGGGATCGCTGCCTTGCAAACGAATGGGCGACATGAGCGCGCCAGTCATCTGGTCAAACTGAATCTCGCCCGACATCAGGGACGGTGCCGAAATATTGCCGGGCATGTAGATAATTTCGCCGTCCAAATTATTTTTTTTCAGTATGCCGGTAGTGTCGCCGATCCAGAGCAGCCCATGCTGGGGGCCGGGGGAGCTGTAGCTGATCCTAATTCTATCCGCGGCAATCGATACGCCGGGCAAAGAAAGTAACAGCGTGATCGTGGCCGCTCGGGTGAAGAGAAGCATGACACGACTGGTTCGCTTGTAAGACATCGTGTGTCTCCTTGCGGGCTGCGCGAAGAGATCGCGCGTTCTTTGACGGAGCAAGTTATTGCGCCGCGAGTGCGCCGTCAAGCGTCCTGTGAAGGTAAATCGAAAGCATGAAACTCGCTGCCCCTGGAATCGTTTTAAAGCTCGGATTTTCACTTGTCCGCGGTTGTGATATGGAAGTTTCCCTATGCAAACTAAAATCACGACAAAATTGCAGGAGTTGTTGAAGCGACCCGAGTTGCTCGTCATGTCCGGCGGCTTTAGCCCGCTGCACGCGCGCATGTCGGAGGTGCTCGACTACCAGGCTTTCTTCATGTCGGGCTCGCAAGTGGCAGCCTATGTTTACGGCTACCCCGACGTGGGACTTCTCGGACTGAGCGAAATGGTCGAGTCGGTGCGGCGCATTACCAATGTTTGCGCGATGCCGATTTTTGCCGACGCCGACACCGGCTACGGCAACGCGGTGAACGTCTACCACACGGTGCAGGCGTACATCCGCGCCGGCGCCGCCGGACTGCACATCGAAGATCAAGAGGCGCCGAAGAAATCGGGGACGCACGCCGGCCGCCGCTTGATCTCGCGCGAGGAGGCCGTTGGCAAGTACAAAGCCGCGGTCGCCGCAAAAAAGGAGCTAGATTCCGACTTCGTGATTTGCGCGCGCTGCGATTCGGTCGGCTCCGAGGGCGGCAGCTTTGAGGACGCGATCGAGCGCAGCATTGCTTATGTCAACGAAGCAGGCGTCGACGCCATCTGGGTGAATACTTTGCGGACGCGCAACGAGATTGCTCTGGCATGCCGGCGTATTCCGGCGCCGGTGATTGCCCCCTACTACGGAGCACGGCCGTCGCCGAGTTTTGAGGAATTTCAAAAACTCGGCGCCGCCGCGGTGTTATACCCGAGCCTGACCACCGCTAACGGATTGCAAGCGACATGGGAGCTATTACACGAGTTCAAAGAGCGCGGCCCGGTGGTGCTCGAAGAGTGGAACAAGAAAGCGGAAGCGAGCAAGTGGGGTATGGTGCCGCGCACCCACGACCCGCTTCTTCCGGCTGAGAAAATTCTTCGGATCGAGGATGAGTTTATTCCTAAAGACTTACAGCGCGACTACAAAGGGACCTTCGGCCACGATCGGCACTAGCTGATCGGCGCACCGAGGAATTGGCGTCTCGACCTAGCAGAGCTGGAGCCAAAGGAGAATAATACTTCACCACGAAGGCATGAAGCACACGAAGGTTTTTGTAGGGTGCGCTCCGCGCACCGAGCAGTTAGTAGCATGGATGTAGCATAGCGAAAAGGTCACCATGAAAACGGTCGATCATCGCTCTCGGGTGTTAATGGCTCTACTCCAGCTTGCTCGGGCTTTGCAGTTGCGGCGCCGCAGACGGAGAGGAGTAAATCACGAATCCCATCGCTGTGTGTGAACTGCACCAGAGAAACCTGTCCGGCGCCGGGCCGCCGATTGGGCGAGAGTTCTCTTAGCCGCCGCCAGGCATGTTGCATCGTCTGTCGCATAAACGACTGATCGGTGGTCTCGTCGACGACTAAGACTATGTGCCGTAGCGGGACGAGGTTGAAGATCTCATTGATTTCGAAAACACGGCCGGCGTTCTGCTGTGAAAAGCCCCGTAGATCCATCAAGACTGCATCGCTTTCATCGGCGAGCCGGGCCAAGGTAAGCTTCCAAGTATCGTCGTGGCAGAAAAATTCCGTCACGCGAAATTGTCCTTCTCCGTCGGGTTCCAAGTCCATTTGACCGATCCGCAGGTCGAGAGTGCGCCCGGAGTCGATGAAGCGGCGGTCTAGTTTTCCGGTCACGAAGTCGAGGAATTCATGGGGCTCGATCGTCGACGTTGCCAGATCGGGCCCGGCGATCATCTGCATGCTGCCGACCGTGCGCCAGGATTTGCCGAGGGTGTCGTAGAGATTTTCGCTGCGCTTGCCGAGAGCGAAGACACGGAGAAGCAGCAGCCGGTGGCCGTTCGATTTCGCGCGCCGGGCAATTCCTAGCGCGCGAAACAAGCCGGCCGCGACCAGTTTGTAGAGTGTAAAAGCGGCCAGGCCGCTGAAGATCCATAAGCGGCCTTCGAATACCAGGCCGATGGAATTAACAATGCCGAAGAGCAACCACATAGCATCGACGATGATCGACTGTTCGCTGACGCATTTTTTTTCATAAAGGCTGCGCAGCAATCCCAGAACGAGCCAACCGATGATGGCGAAAGCGGCGAAACCGATCAAATGTAGCGCGACCATGGTGCCGAACGCGCCCAGCCCGATCGAATGACTGAAATCGCTGACCGCTTTCAGTAGCTTCAGATTTTTACCGGCGAGGGTGACCACGAAACTTGCGCCGGTGACGCCCAGAATCATAAAAACCAAAACCAGCGGACCCAAAGCGCGAATGCGACGATTGAGAAAGATCAGCAGCAAAATGGTCGGCACGGCGTTGAATTCGAGCCAGAGATACAGCAACTGGCCAACCGGCAGCCCAGGGTTTTTGGCCAACACGATGGTTCCGATGACGCTGCCAATCAGGAAATAAACCAGTGCCTCGACTAGTTTGCCGCGGCGGGAAAGTCCAATGGCAAGGTCAATGGCCATCAGGACCGGCCAGGCATTGACCCATGTAAGAAACATGAAACGGGAAGGGGAGAAGGATAATTTTCCAGCCGACAAAAACGCCGCGGTCATCGCCGCCGCGAAACAACAGCCCGCAACGGTGTGCACAAAAGCGATGAGCCATCGGCGCCGATTCGCGCTGCGATAAAGCGCGGCGGCGTCGCGACTCGCTCGCGCTGCCGCGCGCGTAACAAAACTGAAATTCAGCGGGGCGTCATTCGGTTTGTGTTCCGATTCCTGGGGCAAAAATCCCTTGGGCTCAAGGATTTCGCTCCGGCTCCGGCGGCGCATCGATTTGACCACCGCGCGTCGGTAAAAGTGCAAGAGCAGAAATGACGCGGCGAGCGCCAGAACGGCGGAGACAATTAAAATGAAGGACAGCTGTCCAGTGAGGGCGACCGTGAGGGCATCGGACCGTTGGCTCATTTACGCACTATCCAGCATAGAGATCATAGTATCTGAAGGATTATTATTGCCCTTCGGAGTGGCACTTATATGTCATGGGCAGTTAGTCGGCGCTCTTCCGCCTCACGGTACCGCTTAAGTATCACCGGCAGTAGCGTGCCGAACACGACCGTCCCCAATAATCCGGGCAACATCAGCCCATACCAAACACCGTATGGCTGCCCCGCATAAAGCGCGAACAGGCCAGCCGCCAGCAGAACAGTCGTCACGCACAACACCAGTCCGTAGAGCCCGAGAACTAGTCCTCTTGCTCTCCCGCGCGGCGCCAGCATGCCGCCTAATGACCCGAGTATACCCCCGGTGACGCCGAGGGCGGTGCCCGGTATCCACGCGTAGAGGTTTGGATCGAACCACGGCTCAGTCACTGTTCTTTCCTCCCTTCATCGATGCGCGATAGGCCTCTAGCAACTCCTTGGCCACAGTTGGCGAGACTTGAGCGTCGGCCACCAAAACACGGAGCCTACGCTGGAAAGGGTCGCTTATCTTCGGATCTTCTGCGGCACCGACTTTGGCGATCAGCCGATCCAAGCGCCCCCGCACCGTCGGGTACGAAATACCGTACTCGTCGGCCAGCGCCTTGAGCGAGCCGGAAGACAACAGGAAGCGCTTTAGGAACTGGAGGTCCTCGTCTTCTAGGCACTCGAGCCAAGCTGGGAGATTGTCACCTACCCGCAAATCTCTATACCCTCTTGAGGCGCGTGTGGCGCCACAAGAAATGTGTCACCAAGCAAACAACTCGCCTCAACAATATTAAGATACAACTAAATAAAATGAATGTCAATAAAATTCAATCTGGACTGAATAATATTAAAAGGGGGGTGACCGTCGCCACTGGTAGGGCTTCGCCGAGCACAGCCAGCACCGCTCGCGTCTCCGTCTCATCTCACGGGCCGACAATGAGATTGGTGCTGCCGGTGAAAAAGCGTTCGACGAATCGCCTTACATCTGTAACAAGGAGATAAACAAGTAGTTCGCCGTTATCGGCGAGGTGTTCAGCGACCTGCGGCGGAAAGGACGGACAAGTCGCAACGATCCGTTTGAACAGCTCTTCGCAATCCCATCTCAAGTCCGGAACGATTGAGTAGCCGCCGCAGGATTCGGCTGCTTGACCGCACGGTGCGGTTATTCATTCGGCATCAAAAGTTGTAACTGATGGCCGTCGGGATCGTTGAAGTAGATACAATGCGGGTCGTTTTTGCGGCCGTGAACTTTGATGCCGGCATTTTCTAACGTCGCTTTGACGCGCGCGTAATCGCCGGCAGCCAAGCGCAGAGCCATGTGATTGACTTCGCTGCCGCCGTGGACATCTTCGCCGTCGTCGACTTCGAATAGGGCGACGCCTTGGTTGCCGCATTTGAGGAAGCATTGCCAGGAGCTTTCATGGTCGATCTCCATGCCTAAGAAATCGATATAGAATTTTTTCGCACGCGCGAGGTCTTTGATGTGAAAGACCACGTGATCGATACCGGTGACTTTGAATGGGGATTTCATAATTTACCTCCTATCACATAGACTGTTCGTAATTCTTTGAACCATTTTCATCCCGAACCTTCGACTACGCTCCGGGCCGACTCCTTGAGCATCTAGGAAAGATTTCTCCCTCCGGTCGAAATGACAGAGGGATACAGGAGGTTCTCATTTCAATTCTCACGCGGACCAATCCCTTTCATCAATCTACCACAGCGATTGCCTGAATCTCGATCAACATTTCCGGCCGCGCGAGTTCCTTGATGCCGATGAGCGCGCTGGCGGGATAGCAACCATCTTGGAAAAATTCCTTGCGTAGCTGAGTGAACCGCGTGCCGTTGGCCATGTCGGTAATAAAGACCGTCATGGTGACGATATCGTCAAGCTTGCCGCCGGCAGTTTCGAGGGTTTTGCGCATGCGTTCGAATGCGAGGCGCACTTGCCCATCGAAGTCGCCCGGATATGGATCTCCTTTTTCGTCCTGGTAACCCGTATGCCCGGCCAGGTAGATCGCGGTGCCGCCGGTTGTCTTTACCGCGGGTGAGTAGGCGCGCTCGCGCTGGCGCGCGTCGCCTTTGAAGTATTCTCGGTTCGCCATAGGGGTGCCTCCCTATTTCAAAAATATTTTCTGAAACTCCTGAGTCTTTTCTTTGAATTCATTAGCGTCGAAATCGTCCATCTCAACCGCTTGGATTTTGTCGGCGCCGGGGAGCGGAGGATGAATTCCTTTTCGATTGACGAACTCGCCCATTTTGGCGAGGATTCGCATGCTTTCGTCGCCGAGAAAGAAATCGATGAACGCTTTGCCGCCGCTCGGCCGCGTCGCCTTATTGCCCAGCGCAAGGTACTGCCCGGTACTGAGCATCTTACCAAGCCTTACGTAGTCCACCGGCGCGCCTTTTTCGCCGTAGGTCACCGTGTAGCGGATCAAGCTGATCGCGATCGGCGTTTCGCCCGTCGACACGCGCTCCGCGGAAGGTGCAAAAGATTCCACCATCAGCGGCTTGGTGGCACCGAGGTCGCGAATGTATTTGTCGGCCTTTTCCTTGCCCATGATTTTATACAAGCTCGCCAGCCACTGCAGCGTCGTCGTGTGCTGCGTCGGATCGGGCATGACGAATTTGCCTCGATACTTGGGATTTAGCAGATCTTCCAGCGATCGCGGCGCGTCAGCCGTGCTGATCAGTCCTTTGTGGTAGACGATGCCGATGGGAGTGTTACGGTAAACCGGCCCGAGATCGGGATCGACCACTTCCTTGGGAAACGCCTTAGCCGCAGGCGAAAGGTATTTAGCGAACAGGCCCTCTTTTTTCATGATGTGAATGGCGCCGCTGTTGTTGACCATCACGTCAAACACGGACTTGCCGGCGCGTTGTTCCGCCAACGCACGGTCCATCACCTTGGTCGCCGAGGCACGCCAGTATTCCACGGTCAGGCCGGTTTTCTTTTTGAAGGCGTCAACGATCGGCTCGACCGTGTTCGATTCGAGGGAGCCGTAGGCGACGATCGGACCCGTTTCTTTCTTCGCCGCATCGATCAGTTTGGCGTCCTGAGCGATAGCGGTGAACGAAACGAAAATGTTAGCCATTAACGCAATGGCCAATTGGCGAATCATCAATAGTTTTCCTCGGACGGAAACGAGAATTTCACCACAGAGACGCAGAGTACGCAGAGTATTTATTTTCAAACTTCCCCTCCGCGTCCTTCGTGGTGAATCGAAACGTTCATTTACACACGGATCAGATTCAACGCGTTGTCTTCGAGAATGAGTTTTTTCTGTTTCGGCGAAATATCCGGCCGCTCCCGAATACCGCTCACGGTCTTGGGAAACGTCGAATCGAAATGCGGATAGTCCGTAGCCATGAGAACATGGGTCTCTCCCACCTCGGCCAGCGCCAGCGGCAGCCACTTCTCGTCGGACTCGCAAGTGATGTAGCAATTTCGTTTCACGTATTCGGACGGCAGCATGTTCAACTGAGGGCACATGCCGGCGTCCTTGATGACTTCGTAGTCGTCGTCCATGCGGTGCATCCAGAAAACTAGAAATTCCGCAGTCACTTCGAAGAAAGCGACTTTCAAGCGCGGAAATTTTTCGAAGACACCGCCGAGAACCATAGCAACCAGTGGGGCTACGCAATTCAGCGGCCGGCCAAGGATATGCATCGGGAAAAAATGGGTTTGCCGGTTAATCAACGTGCCGACATCACCAAGCGTGCTTGGATGGCAGAAAAGCGGAACGTCGAGCTCTTGCGCGGCTTGGTAAAGCGGAAAGAAAGCCGGATCGTCCATCTGTTTGTCCTTGGTGTAGCTCACTAAATGCGCGGCTTTGCAACCGAGATCATCGACGCAATGTCTTAGCTCGTTGGGCATTTCCTCCGGGCAACCGGCGGGTATCATTGCGACGGGTGATAGCCGGTCGCGATAACCGGCGACAAGCTTGTGCGCCCAATCGTTATAAGCGCGGCAGACCGCGGCTCCCAGCGCGCCGGGATTTTGCGATGGGATATCGATGGAAGTCGGAAAGATCAACTGAAAATCGATCCCTTCGCGGGCGTTGTCCTTCATGCGATATTCCATGTCGTAGCCGCCCTGTTGCCAGCGCATCACCTCATTGCCGCGCTGGTTCGCTTCCGGATTGTAAAAAACCTGGTGGGTCACCGGCTTTTTGAAATTCGCATTGGCCACCGGATCTTCCAGCGGTGAAAGATCGTGCTCGAACTTCGAGTAGAAATATTTGCCGTCACCGATGCGTCTCGGGGTATATTTCGCGAACGGTTCGGGCAGCTGATAGATCTCGTCGAGTAACCAACCGTCTCGCAGATGCGAGTCTAAATCGATGATCGCCATAGCAACTCCTTTGCACTTCGAACGGTTGAAGACTTGCTCAACGTTCGATTATCCCAAGGCGCATGGATCATGTTGTATCTCTTCAATGATCAGAAACGTAATACAGCAATACCCGGAGCGTCAAGCTGCATGCCGGAATCGGTTCCGAAGTGTTTGCAGCCGTCTGCGCCATAAGTGGAGAGCAATTGCAGCTATCAGCTGCTGTGGTGTAAATGGAACGAAGGGAAAGCTTCGAACCGGAGGACTTATTATGGCAGTTAGAATGGGCACATCGGAGCACGGCGGAACCTTTTATACTCAAGGCCAGGCAATCGCTGAACTATTCAATCGCGGGCGTTCGGGTGCGGATCAGTGCGTCGTGCAGACCAGTGATGCGAGCATTCACAATGCGGAGCAGCTCGACGGCGGCGAGCTCGAGTTCGGCTTTATGGCGTCCAACTGGATCGGTCGCGCGAAAAACGCGACGGCGCCATTCACCAAGCCCATCGCCGTGCGCATGGTGGCGCCGGCCAACGCGGGGCCGATGTGTTTTGTCAAACTCGCGAGCTCACCGATTCGATCCGTGGCCGACTTCAACGGGAAGCGCGTAGCGATCGGCACCAAAGGCAGCGGCATGGAGCAACACATCCGCACGATCTTTGACCTGTTGGGAATCTCTTTCGATAGCTTTACGCCGTTGCACATGGGCTTCGCAGAGGGCGCGGATGCGTTGGTTGCCGGTGCCATCGACGTGCAATTTCATCCGCCGATCCCTAACAAAGTTTTAACCGATCTTAGTCAGTGCGCCGATATCCGAGTGGTTCCCTTCGCTGCGGGTCAACTCGACAAGGTGCTCGCGCAAGTGCCGTTCTATCGTCCGGTGCTAGTGGAAAAAAATGTTTTCCGTGGCGTGGTGGAGGATGTGATGCAGGTCGGAGTTATCAATGTCTTGGTCACGCACGAAAGAGTTCTCGACAACGTCGTGCATGACATGGCCAAAGCGATCGCCGACAACCTCGACAGGTTGCCGCAGATGAATCTGCTGTTCAAAGGACTGAAGGATCTTTTCACACCGCTGCGCATCAAAGGCGCTGCCGCCTTCGAGTTCGGCGGTGTGCCGCTGCATCCCGGCGCAGTCAAGGCTTATCGGGAAACGGGATGGCTAAGTTAAGGTACGGAAGACCGGAGACCAGTATTACGGTGTCCAACCGCTTTGTGTCACTTCGGCCTGCGCCCTGCGGATGTAGGAAAAATCGAAGATCTCTTCCGGTCGCACGTCACGGGTCACGTTGACTAAGCGCTTACTGCGCTCGATGACGATGCGCTGCAATCGATCGGAGATCGTCCCATCGCGCGCGATGGTTTTCATATGATCGTCGTAAACACGCGCCATCAGCTCGCGGTCCTTATTGCGGGTGAACTCCGTGATCGCGGTAATCCCTTCCTGCCGGTTGGCGAGATAGACTCGTTGCCCTTTGACCGTTGCGCGCATGAAGCGGCGAACCAAGTCTCCCTGGCGAGCCAAGCGCTCGTCCGTGGCTACGATCGACGCCTGAATGTCCTCTAAATGATCCGCG
This sequence comes from Deltaproteobacteria bacterium, assembly GCA_005879255.1. Next base: position 11,840 of record VBKY01000019.1, on the reverse strand, counting down.
GTGCGCAACAGCACCGGGAAGCCCGCGTCCTGGGCCAGAAAACTCGATGGCGGGCTAAGCGGTGAAGCGTCGATGGTGCCGGCTCGGAGCGCCGTGAAACGGGTGCTGGTCGCTCCAACCGGGATAAAAGTAACGTCTCTTTCGAGCTGTAAACCAAACTTTGGCAGCAGCTCTTTTAGCCGGCCATACTCCAAACTGCCGACGGTGGATCCACCGACTCGTTTGCCGCGCAACTCGGCGACGCTCTTGATCCCAGGCTGGGCGACTAAGATCCCCGGTGGTTTGTCATTGAACACCATGAGAATTTTGAGCTTTGCACCTTGAACCGCTGCGGTGGGGTTACTTGCCGAACCAAACTCCACGCTATTGCCGATGAGCGCTCGGGTGCTAGTGAGTCCCGCCATCAGTATGATCTCAACGACCATTCCTTCTTCGGCGTAAAAGCCCCGTCTGTTGGCGATGTGCATGGAAATGTAAGAGGCGGAAAAATTGGAAACGGCAACACGCACTTTTTCTTGCGCGTCGCCTAGGCCGGTGGCGCCAATAGAGACGGCGAACGCAACGGCGTACACGACAATCTTCATTCTCATGATGGGTCCGTTTCTAGCCAGTGAGTCGTTAACCCAACGTTGGAACTCCTCGCAATGTGAGTTTGGGCCGCCTTATAGTTTCGGAATGCGCACCGTCTTGCTGATCATCGTACAACCGTTTACGAAAAATAACAGCGAAAGCGGATGCCAGTGCGCGCCGGCAATCTCGACGACGCCGAGCGGAAGATTATCGCCAGTGCGACCGAAATACACGCAAGTTGCCAGGATAGCCACGAGAATCAAGCTCGAGGGAATCGGTGTGCCCTCGAAATATTTCACCTTGCCGCTGACGTCGTCGAGTTGCCCGGCGGGAACGTTGTAGCGTGCCAATCGGCTGATGCCGCAGGCGACAAAAAAAATGAAAACGATGATGTCGAATGCTCCGCGCATGCCGAGCGCATAGGCGAGGGTAGCGGGGGCGACACCGAAGCTGACGATATCCGCCAGCGAATCCAGTTCTTGACCGAAAGGCGATTGCTCATCATGACGACGCGCAACTTTGCCGTCGGCGATATCGAAGACCAGCGCGGCCGGCAACAACGCCAACGCCAGATAGATGCGCCAATTGTCCGGAGACGTCAGATAGCTCATGGTGACGAAAACCGCCGCCATTCCGGCGGCGCCGTTGGCGAGCGTAATCAGATCTGCCAACTGATACGTCCGGAGCATTGAAAAATGGATGCGCGGCTTAGTCGATTTCGGCTGCGCCATGATCATCGACCTTCCATTTTTAGCGTGAACGGAAATCAGGATCGCTCGACAAAGAAACTCTAAAAATTGTCGAGCGACGATACTGTACTTAAACGCAGGTTGCGCCGCAAACCAACGCGTTTCTCTGCACCATTTGCGGTTTTGTCGGTCAAGCAGCCATCAAGGATCAGATGAGACCAGCGGCGTTCGATCCCGGCCGGCGCTAAGTAGGTAGATCGCCCAGAGCGCGAGGCTCACGACGAGAACGCCAATGCGGCTGGCATAATCTATTTGGCTCGGGGAAACGAAGCCCTCGATGAATCCGGCGATGACTAACATCACCATGCAGCCAAGCTCGATCGTCAGCGCATCGGTGCCGACGCGCTTGAGCGCCGTGCTGCGTCGCACTTGTCCGGGCGCAATGATCGCGCTGGCGAGTAGGTAACCCGCCGCGCCCGCGAGGCAGATGGCCAGCAGCTCCGTGCCGCCATGCGGCATGATCCATCCCCACAGCGCCCTTTGTTTTCCGTGCAGCGTCATCCAGCCGGCCACGGAACCCAAGTGGATACCGTTGAATATCAACAACAAGCTCGTGCCTAGGCCTGCGGTGAGCCCGAAGCCGAAGGCGAGCAGCGTGACTTGGATGTTGTTCGAAATAATCAACGACGATATGACGGGGCGCGCCAGACTCGGGATGTTGTGCAAATTTTCTTTACTTGCGGGATCGAAGTCGAGAAAACTCTCGTCGAGAAGATCGTAGCCTAAGTGTGGGTGAAGTTGGATGGCGACGAAGCTAACGACGGCCGAGCCGAAGAGCATGGTCGCGGACAAGGCGACCGCCCAAACATGCGCGCGCACCGCTCTCGCGAAGCGGCCAAACCAATGCGTCGTCGCGCCGGCCTCGCGCAAACGAATTTGCCCGTACAATAAGTTGTGCCCGGCCACGGCGATGCGATTGAGCTGATCCACGGTTTGGCGCGCCGCGCCGAACGAGCGCGCTCGCGCTAGATCGGCGGTTAGCCCTTGATAGTCGTCAATCAGACGCGTCAGCTCGGCGGCGCTCAAGCGGCGCAGGGCGCGCGGACCGGCCCGTAGTAGAACTTGCACGCTTCGATAGAAGCGCATCCATTGGTCAAGCTTTTCGTCGGCGTCCTGCATGTCAATTATTCATGTCAAAATAGGGAGCTTGGTTGCGGCGTCTTGCGGGCGACGGCGACATGGGGCTCGCGGCTTTGGGCGAGATCGAGAACTTGTAAGAGTATCTGTTCGCAGCGTTTCGTGCGATCGGCGCTGCGCGCCAAGCTGTCACGATCTTCACCGAGCATGGACAACAGCGGCTCGGCAATTTGCCAGACTAGGAGTGCGCGGCGCTCTTGGGACAGCTCGTGGCGCCGCGCCAGGAATTGTTCGATCAAGCCGATCTGTTGAGCCGAGATCATGCCGCGCGCCAAGGTCAGCGCTTGGCGCGAACGGCCTTGTTCCACGCGAGTGGCCCAGGCTGCGCCGCTGGCGCCTTGTTCGGCGAGCGCGAATTTTTCGACGACCACGTAGGTTCCGGCCACCATATCGCCGAGCCGGCGACCGAGCGGATCAAAGTACATCACCAGCCCGCCCAATAAATAGCATGGGGGTGGCAGCATGTCGGCGGCGCGCACCAAATTGCGCAGCGCGGCCTCGCGCCATCCGATCGGCAGCCCGTCTTGGCGAATAACGCGGATGCCCACACGGTTTTTTCCCGGCGTCGATCCTTGCCAAAGGCCTTCAAAAAAAACGTAATAGCCCCAGTTGATCAAAAAAATGACCAATACCAAAAACGCCAGAATCCATGAAGCGCTCCAACTGGAGCTGCCCTGGGATGAAGTAACAAGCGATCTCAAGGTAAAGAGCCCGCCAGTCAAGAAAACAACAAGAAAGATGACATCCCGGTGATGGCGTAAGATTCGCGGCGAGTACGTCTAGGCACCAGTTGGAGGCAAAACTGGTTCAACACTTAGCTTTAAGACAATCACTCTGAACCCTATCGTCTTCTCGGCGATGCTCTGAACAGGTTTACTTTGAATATTCCACCCATTGCGACACAGTCTCTTGCGGGGGAGGATGAAGGAGGCGGACTTCGTGGTGAAATTTGTTTTTCACTCTTGGTTGCGCTTTCGCTCCGGCGACCATCGCGCTATTGCAGGTTGGCTTGGCGAATTTCCAAGTATCGTTTAACCAGGTGGATGCTCAAGTGGGCGGGACTGGTCTCCAAGACCAAGATTCCCCGGGAGCGCATATTCTCGAGCGCCAACCGGCGCCGGCGCAACTGATCGCAGGCAGCGGCTTTTCGATAGCTTTCTTCTACGGTGACGGGAATCGAGTGGGCGAGCTCACCCAGTTGAGGCTCGCTGAGTATCACACAGAGTACCAAATGCTTTTCCGCAGCGCGTGACAGGTTATTGATCAAACCTGCACTGGCCGAGGCGTCCAATACGTCGGTGAGCAGAATCAACAGGCTGCGCCGCCGGAGCATGGTCATGATCTGCGCAATCGCTTGCCAGTAGTCGGACTCCACCGAGCGCACCTGGACGGTGTAAAGCGATTCCAGCACCCGTGCGAGAAGCGATGGACCGCGCACTGAAGGTAAAAAGGACTCGATCCTGTTGGAGAAAGAAGCGACGGCAAGGGCATCGCCGCGCTTTTGCGCGACATAACTGAGCATGACGGTGGCATTGAGCGCGTGCTCCAGTTTCGAATACTTGCCGATGGTTTCCGCCATTAGGCGTCCGGCGTCCAAAAGGACGGCTAGCTGTTGTCCTTTTTCCACCTGTTTGTTGCGGCTGACCAACGCGCCACGCCGCGCCGTGGCCTTCCAATCGATGTTGCGTGGGTCTTCGCCGGCAATGTAAGGCCGCAGGCTCTCAAAGTCCGTGCCTGCAGCCCTGATTTGTGCCGGTTTGCGAACGATCTCGTCACGTTGATCGATTTTCGCCAGCAGTTGGTATTGATCGGCACCGCGAAAATTCGGATAGACTTTAGCGGTATCGGCGACGATAAGCGAGATTTGTTGCTGGATTAAGCCTCGTTCGCCTTGCAGGCGCAAGACCAAGTTGCCGAATGCATGCGCACCGCGCTTGAGCGGCCGAACGGTAAAATCTAATTGAGCCTCACCCCCGGGCGGAATCGCTACGGGTGGCAAATCGGTCATCGACTCGAAAGTGTCAGGTAGCTCGTCGCGCAGCGAAGCTTGCACCCGTAGAGCGGAGCGATTGTGGAGAATCAGCCTGATCGAGTGCTCGACGTCGAGCGCGAACCGCGGCGGCAATTGGCGCCGGGCGCTGAGCTGCGAACGTCGCGGGATCGTGGCCAAATCCCGCCAAGTGAGCGCGGCCAACAGCAAGCAGTACAGCACTCCGGCGAGCCAGCCAGCCGGAACGATAACGGCTAGAAGCCAGAGCGGCGCGCCGAGCGCCAACAGCCGGATCAATCGCAGTGTCGGAAGCAGTGAAATGGGCTTGTCCTTTCAGTTAACGCGGGATATCGACTTGAGCGAGCAGCGACTGAACGCAACTGTCGGCGGTCAGTCCTTCGATTTCCGCTTCCGGGGTCAAACGAATGCGATGGCGCAGGACCGGCAAGGCCATCACTTGAATCTCGTCAGGCGTGACGTAGTCTTTGCCACGCAAGAGCGCGAGCGCCTTGGCTGCTTGCAACAGCATGATGGCCGCGCGCGGGCTCGCGCCGAGGGTGAGACTGGGCAAAGCGCGCGATTGCCGAATCAGGCGCAAAGCATATTCCAACACCGTTTCGTCCACTCGGATCGCGTGCGTCTGCGCGCGCAACGCGCTGATTTGTTCCGCGGTCACCACCGGCTCGATGACGCCATGGGGCTGAAATGCTCTTGCGCCTAAGGCTTGCATGGTTTTCAGCATGGCCCGTTCGTCTTCTTCGGCGGGGTAATCGACAATCACTTTGAGAAGAAACCGGTCCAACTGTGCTTCCGGCAGCGGATAGGTGCCCTCGTACTCGATCGGGTTTTGCGTGGCCACGACGGTGAAGCAGCGCGGTAGCTCGCGGCTTTCACCGTCGATGCTCACTTGATATTCCTGCATCGCTTCGAGCAGCGCGGCTTGGGTTTTTGCCGGCGCTCGGTTGATTTCATCAGCCAGTACGATATCGGCAAAAAGCGGCCCCGGACGAAAACGGAACGCCCCGGTGGACGATTCAAAAACGTTCACTCCAGTAATATCTGACGGCATCAAGTCGGGCGTGAATTGGATGCGCGAGTAGCTGCAGCGCAGCGCTGCAGCGAGACTCCGCGCAAGCAACGTCTTGGCCAGTCCCGGCACACCCTCGATCAACGCGTGGCCACCGGCGGTGATGGCGACAAGCAGGCTTTGGATCGCCGACCGTTGACCGTAAATCACTCGTTCGAGCTCGGCTTGCACGGCGCCGCCGATGTTTGATACGTCAGTGGAAATTTTATTCTCGCTCATGTTGCGGTCCTCTGAAAATTTCTCCGGCGATTCGTCCCACCTCGATGAACTCATGATCATTGAGTGATGCCCCATTCTGAATCTTCGTCAGCAAAGCTTGCAACGCTGCCGTCTGAATTGGCGCACCGCGGGTTTTGCCCACCCGCTCCAGTTCGTGACTCAAGCTCGCGATGTCCACGGCCTTGCCGTGGGCCTTCGTCAAATCCTGACAGAGATTCTGTACGATTAACTCCGCGGCCAGTCCGCGGGCGGCCGCGGTCTGAAGCAGGCCGGCTCGCGCTTGGACCAATTCCAGTGAGCTCACCCGGTCGGCCGTGGGCGTTTCCGAAATTCGTCCGAAGCGGTGCCGGTAAGCGAACGCGTAAAGCAGCCCCGCCGCGGCTATCTGTAACACACACCAGCCCCAAGGAGTCATGAGAAAGGCGCCGGTTAACTCGGCCGTGCTACGTTTGTCGCCGAAGCCGTGGTGATACTCGTCAAAAAGAATTTTGCCGCTCGCCCAACCCGCCGCCAGTGTGACCAGCCATACGGCGTTATCCGATCGACGCAGGGCGCCGTTGCTCGCCATACCAGGGTCGGCAATCGCAATAATCCGTCCTTGACCGACGGGCATTTCGATGGCGAGGGCTTTGTTTGCCGCCGCGGCGATGACCTTTGCGTCGCCCGTCTCGGCGAAGCTGCGTGACCAGCGCAGCTTGAGTCCTGCGGATGGTACCGACGGACCGCTGGCTTCACCGGTTTGAGCCTTGCCTGGCTTCGTCCAGCGCAGCGATGGCGCGTAGCGCGACAGGAATTTTGCCGAACGATCCTCCAGCCGATCATCAGAGGCGGTTTTGGTTTCCTCGGGCGTCTCTTCGTCGGATGCCGAGCGCTGGCCGGTGGGCCAGGCGTTGCCCGTAAGCAGGATGAGTTGACCGCCGGCGGCGAGCCAGCGATCGAGATAATCCGACTCGCTCTTGGAAATCGGCCTTCCCGGCCCGGCGACGATAAGTGTGGTCGGACCATTCGGTTGATTCGGTAGCGCCAGTAATTGGAGCGGTCGGCGCCATTGCTCGACTGACGGCAAGAGCCGTTTCATCACCAGCAGTAATGCTCGCGCCCCCGTGGGGTCGGTAAAAAATGTTGACGGGCGTCGTTGGACAACATCCGTGCTCTCGCGGGTGGAAAAACTGGCGAGAACGATCGAGAGAACGAGGAAAATCGCCGTCGCGATCGTCGCGGTCAAACGATTGTACGTGCGCGAAGTCATTGTCAGCCGCTCGTCTCGCTGCACCATTCTCCCACCCGGCTAACCAAAGCGTCTGCGGTGTTGGCGGGTGCACTGCGACTGGCATAAACGGCATTTTCATAGAGCTCGGTCAACTCGGCAAAGGTTGGGTACCAGGGATGACTGCGGGCGCATTCGCCAAGATAATGGGAGTTAGTTTTCCAACCGGCAAATTTTATTGCCCCCTGTTCGTCCAAAAGTCCCAACAACACCCGATGAGCAATCCAGATGGCGCGCCGCACGTTACCTTCCTTGAGCATGTCGCGGGCGACTTGCAAGGCGTCGTGCCAGTTGGTCGCGGTGCCTTCGAGAATCTCCCAGCGTGTCGAGCGCGCCGTCGTCGTGTCTTTCTTTCGTCCAAAAGGCAGCACGTCTGCCAGGGCGAGATATAAGAGATGGGCAAGACAGGCGAGCAAGATTAACAGCGCTACGACGAACAAAACGCGAGCTAGGATGGGATTGGCTTCCGACCAGGCGCCAAGGGCGTCTAGCCATTCTTTAATCGCTTTCAGCATCTCTAGAAAGATCTCATGCCAGCGCGAAGGCTCGGTAAACTCCGGGCGCTCGAGGATCTCTCGGGTTGCCTCACGGATTATTTCCGGCGAAGGAACCGGACCCGGTTGCGCCACGGCCGACATCGAGAATCAACGGCTCGGCGTCGGCACGGCCGCCACGCTTTCGGCATTGGGCGTGATCGCGCGGCTGAGCATTTCCAGGTCGAATCCTTCTTTGCGGATGCGCATGTCGTAGTAGAGCAGAATCGTGGCGACAATGCCGAGCGGAGTAAGAAAGATGGACAGTAAATTATTCATCGCGGAATTCAGCACCGCGCCGCCAGCCGAATCACTATTGAAAATCATACCGGAAACCATGCTCACGCCAAGGGCGAGAATCCCTTGCAATAGATTGATGATGAACATCACGCAAAAAACTTTGCCGCGGTGGCCTTTGACGAGATCGCGGCTGCGCCTGAGGCTCGGCGTCGCGTTCTGGCCTTCGATAAGGACCGCAGGAACGATCAAAGCGTAGGAAAGCATCCAAAGAATTCCCGGTACGATCAATAATAAAAAGCCAAACAGCACCCGGATGGTGGCGGTGATTTGCGCTATCGACAGTGTCCAAAAGCGGCTCAATGCCAAACGCAACGCCTCGCCAATCGTAACCTCGTTACCCAGATACCGCTCACTGATCGCGTAGGTTGCGGCGCCACTGGCAATCGGAAATGCAATGCTGGCCCAAAGGATCATGAACACGATTTGAAACAACAGTGTCGAAAGGCCGCCGCTCGGAGTTTGGACGTTGACGCCAACGCGGGATTCGATAATGACCATGATCAAGTAAAAGGGCACGTACGCCGCGGCGGTTATACCGAGCATCAGTGAAAAATTGCTCGTGTAAAGACGAAAGGCGCGATCGAGCAGAACTCCCGTGGTCATTGCTTCGAAGCGCGGCATGCTGGCCGAATCCATCATATGTCCTTCCTGTTACCGGTTCGAATGAAAATCCGAAATCCGAAGCTCCAAATCCGAAACAAACCCCCAAAATAAAATCCCAATTACAAAATCCAAAACGGGCCTGTTTGGAACATTGAATTTTTTGATCATTCGGATTTGTTTCGGATTTCGATATTAGAACTTGTAATTTTGTTTATCTTGGCGTGCTTTGCGTTGGTTGTTCGTCCCACATCCGACGAACAAGATTATAACACAGCCGTCGATGCCGGGGAGAAAAAGATCGCGGCTGCTGCTGCAAAAGTTTTACTTGAAGGTCCGGATCGTCCAGCCGCCTGATTCGCCAGCGCCGGTCCACAGACCACGGACAGCATCCTTCACGGCGGCCTCGAACAATTCCGCAAAGTTAACTTTCTTGGATGGTCCCGGGTCGACGGACCAACTACCGCGGAAGTCACCTGGCCGTCCGTCCACGTTGGCGCGCCAGGTGCCGTTCCAGCCGGTGCTGTGCATCTCCGCCGACCAGCCGCCGCTCATGACGGTGGCGCCGTTGGCGTCCTTCAGCGTCCAAAATCCGCGCGCGGCGCGGGCGGTAGGATTGGGCGCGACGCTAAAAGTGCCGACAAAGGTGCGACCGTCCTCAGTGCGGGCGGCCCAACTCGACGAGCTGGTTTCTTTTTCCTTAAACGTGTCCTTGGCCTGACTGCTAACCTCCACGTCGATGGCGCGCACCCAGCCGATGACACCCTGTTTCGTGCGCACCATGTACCAGATGCCTCTCCCCACTGACTCGGCGATCGGGAAAAGCGCTTCGCCCTTTTCCAGAGTACCAATGCGGTCGGTTTCCTCATCTTGTTGCGCGTACAAAGCGACGCCAGATTCGCGGACGGTCAATGGCGGCGACGAATCAGCTCCGTAGATTTGTGGACACGGCATGACGAATAATAATGCGAAGAGCAGAATCCAACTACGACGCGACCAGTTAGCGTTCATACGACCCCTTCATCAAACACTAAGACCGGGAAAAATTGGCGGCAACCACGCTAAATGATTTTAGCCTATTTGCGATGCCGCCGTCACTACCGTCGGTCGGTCGTCTGGACACTAAGGAGACAGAAACAAGAATGGAAGAGCCAAGAACCCTCTTCGCAGCTACCGAGGCGAAGCGCTGATCGTGCTGATGCTTCCGTAGGGGCGTAGCGCAACACGCCCCTACGACGCGAGGACTCAGGCGTGGGCGTGAGCGTGTCGATGCGCGACCGCCTGCTGCTCTTGCTTTTCCTCGGCAGCTAGCATCGCAAAGTTCGCCGCGATTAAAGCGCCGATGCAGAGCCGGGCAGCTAGGCCGAATACCACGGATGCCAGCAAGGCTAAACCACCACCTCGACGGCATCGAGTGCCGCAACCCACGTGATTATTACGGCAAACAGCGCACCGACAATCAGGCCGTGAATAAGATGCTTGTTCATAGCATTCCTCCTGAGTAAATCCTTTTTGCGGACTAGACTTTCGCAATACGTGCGCCAACGCTGGCGGCAATAAATCGCCCTAGTGTGGAGCCATCGTCGCAGGCGATTCTTATTTCAGGGAAAACGCTATTGAAAATTTCTAATCCATGGGAATCTTCGCAGTCGCGAAGCGCGATTAGAAAAGGACGGACGGATCGGCCTTCGGCGATGGGCGTGATGGTCTCGGGCCCGTGGTTGGTGATTCATTTGTGGAGTTGGTGGATGAAAGCTCCTCAAGTGCGGCGTCCAACACCGCCGCAGCGGTGCCGCTATCCTCGCGATAGACGGTTCGCGCCGCGTCCGGCGGCGGTGACCAGCGCGCCGCATCGCCCTCTTGGAAGATCGCCAATACCCGGACACCTGCGGCACAGCCGAGATGCATGGGGCCGGAGTCGCAGCAAATAAGCAGGCCGAGATGTGAAACAATGGCGGCGAATTTTCTGACAGACGGCTCGAAAATGATGGGAATCGACGGATGCAAAGTCACCCTGAGCGAATCACCGATGTCATTCTCTTCGGGGCCAAGAAAAGTGACGACCGCGATTCCTCGTTGATGAAGTCCGTTGATGAGCTCAGTGAAATTCTCCAGCGGCCATCGTTTGCCACGCAGTTTGCGCCCGCCAACGAAGACACCGACCGTCTTTGCGCTTTTCCCGCCGCATAGGGATTCGAGCTTTCTCATTCCCTCGATCTTCTCGGCGGCGGAGAACTCGAGAGATCCTACGTGGTCGATTTGTTCGACATGCATGGCAGTGAGGAATTCCTTTAATTTGCGATATTTGTTGCCCTCGCGCAGTCTGGGAATTTTCAGATTGAACAGATGATCCCACTTACCAGTCAAGCCCGCGCGAATTCGAGCCCCCGATACACCGACGACAAAAGAACCAACGCCCGACTGGGAACAGCTAATGTCCACCGCCAAATCGTATTGGTTGGCTCGAAGCAGTCGAATCAGGCGCGGATATTGCCATAGTACCCCGGGAAATCTGCGGGGCGCGACATAATGATGGTTCAAGGGTTGATTTCGAAAGAGCAGATTTGACACCGGAGATCCGACATAATCAATTCTAGCGTCAGGAAAATTCTTACGAAACCCGGCGATTGCGGGCAAGGTGAGAATGGCATTGCCGATGCGGAAATTGGGCCGAACCAGCAAGATTTTCCTTATCGATCCGCCGTGCAGATCGGGATTTACACCTTCGTTGCCAGGCGCTAACCAGCCGATAAGTCTCATAGCGATATGACGGATCGACCGATCCAAGCGGTATCGAATAGGGCGCGTTCTTGGTCGTCGCGATGTAATCACGGATTTTCCTAACAGATCGCAGCGAAGACACGCCGATTCTCAAGCCGCCAAGGGCACGATGATCGCGCGTAGTCTTGTCCGCATCTACGCTATCAGAAATACCTCAATTTCCGAGCGGCGTCAAAAAATGTCGCGATACACATTGCGCGTATGATTAGGCGCCGTAGGGTTTTACGCGCCGTATTCGGCCTCCGAACGGGGGTTATAGCGCTGACCGCGCGTGGATTCCCGCCCGAGGCGGGTCCAGAATGAAGCCGTCAGGCTTCGGCCCTAAAGCTTCGACAGATAGTGCCGATTTACAGTCATGGTGGGCACGGCATGTGCGACCGCCGTGGTTTGATTTTGCAGTCCAGCCGGATCGTTAAAATATGGGAGGTGCGCATGTCTGAATCAATTTATAATGCCAGAAATCTCCGCGCGATTGGGCAAGACCTCGAAGCCAGAGGGATCACGCAGTTTGAGTTCTTGCCGGCCGCCGATGGTTACCGTGTTCCTTATGGTGCGAAGAAAGGTTAATGCCGCGGCCGAGACCGATGGTCAAGCCAATGGTCGGCCA